>NZ_JABDWM010000028.1:0-42993 GCF_019685295.1 Rhizobium sp. NLR22b | reverse complement strand
TCGCGGCCAACAAGCCGCACCTGCAGTTTAGGAGCATCGTCCATGATTTGGTGTCCACCTGTTTTTGGTGGACACTTCATGCATCAGAGCACTCCGCTTCAAAAGGCGCATAGAAATTCGCGCTTACAGACGCTTTCTCATTTATGAGGCATCATATATCTAGATGTATGAGGGTCTTATGGCAACCGGATATATGCTGTTGACAGGCGCAAGCCGCGGGATTGGCCACGCAACCGTAAAGTTTATTTCAGGAGAAAGGCTGGCGCATCCTCACAGTGTCGCGACAGCCATTTTCAGAGGAATGCGCCTGGCCGACAGCAAAGGAGAGTCACATACAGGCTGATCTTGCAGATCTCTCTCAGGTCGGCACGCTAGTCGCAGCGGTTAGGGAGCGTCTTCCTGATGGGAAGCTTCACGCACTGGTCAACAATGCCGGCATTTCGCCCAAAGGCCCGGGCGGATCAAGGCTGGGCGTTCGCGGAACCGATGCTGAAACCTGGACGAAAGTGCTGAACGTCAATCTGATCTCGACGGCGCTGCTCGCGCGGGCACTCCTGCCGGAGCTTGAGGCGGCCAAGGGTCTCATTGTCAATGTGACCTCGATCGCGGGCTCGCGCGTTCATCCTTTTGCGGGCGTTGCGTATGCGGCGTCAAAAGCAGGCCTCGCTTCCTTGACCCGCGAACTCGCCCATGAGTTCGGCCCGCGTGGTGTGCGTGCAAACGCGATCGCTCCAGGCGAAATCGAAACCAATCCTGTCGCCGGGCACCAACGCATTTGTCGAGCAAGAAGTCCCGATGGCTCGGCTTGGAACGCCCCGCGAAGTGGCAGAAACAATATACTTTTTATGCAGTGACGCCTCCTCGTACATCAATGGCGCCGAAATCCACATCAACGGCGGACAGCATGTCTGATCTGCCGAGGGGAGGGGCGGTCGTGGAATGCGATCGGCGGGCACCGTAAACTTAACGCTGTTCGCAGATAGCCGTATTGGCGCGGAGCCCCCAAGCGAGCGGGAATTGGGTGGAGGCCGGATCACGGTCGATAACGTACGGCCTCGGCCGTCATACCTTCGACAGACGAAACATCCGTCACTCGATCCCCACTAGCGACCAGAAGCTCTCGCCTTCTTTGGGGCCGAAATACCGCTTTCCCGTTCAAGCTTTTTGCGAGCGAGTTTACGGACGCGCCTGATACCCTCGGCCTTCTCACGAGCACGTTTTTTCGAACGGCTTTTCAAAACGCTCCCGAAGTCGCGCCTCCCGGAAAACGCCCTCGCGCTGCAACTTCTTTTTCAAAAAACGGAGCGCTTGCTCAACGTTATTATCACGTACCAAAACTTGCATTCTAAACTCCCTAGGATCACTGACGCGCCTCATTAGATCCATGTGCTTTTACGAGCAAGGCTTGGAAGACCGTTTGCCTAAATTCTTTGTCGTCACTGTTTCATGGCACGATCGCGAATGGGCTAGAGGTAAACTTTGCCAGCGGTTGATGGGTCAGAAGTTCATATCCTTTGAAGACCGATGAGCTTTCGGTGTCCATATTGTTCAAACTCCGATTTTTTGATGGTGCCATTTCCGTGGCGATCTGCTGATTTACAATCCATTGCCAATGGCTTCCTGAGGACCTATTGAAGATTGCGGATTCTCGCCTGCGCTGTCGCGACGATCCATTGCTTTGTCCTCAGTTCCGGATTTTCATGCACCATGACGTCGGTCACGACCGCGACGCTATCCGCCCCGTGAGCAAGGACGTCTTCGATCCGTTCGACATTCAACCCGCCGATGGCGACCAGAGGCAGATCGCCGATGCGCGATTTCCATTCGCTCAGCCGCGTCAGTCCTTGCGGTGCCCATTTCATCTGCTTGAGAATCGTCGTGTAGACCGGGCCGAGTGCGATATAATCAGGCTTTGCTGCCAGTGCGGTTTCCAACTCACGTTCGTCGTGCGTTGAGAGGCCGAGTTTCAGGCCGCTCGCTCGGATCGCGTCGAGGTCCGCTGTCGCGAGGTCCTCCTGGCCGAGGTGTACGAAGCCGCAACCTTCCTCGATCGCAAGCCGCCAGTAGTCATTGACGATCAACTGACATTGATGTTTAGCGCAGACTGCTACTGCGCGACGGATCTCGGCGCATAGTTCAGTCTCCGGACGATCCTTGATGCGCAACTGCACCAGCTTGACACCGAGGGGTACCAGCCGGGCAATCCATTCGGCGCTGTCGACGATCAGGTAGAACGGATCAAGCTTCATGTGAATACCGCCTTTCCGATCACCGGCGTGGAGGGGACGGCCATGTCGCGTGGCTCCAGCATGCCGGCGTGAAAGGCTTGATTGCCGGCGGCGATTGCCGCGGCAAAGGCGGCTGCCATCGCCGCGGGATCTCCGGCGCCGGCAACGGCGGTGTTGAGCAGAACCGCATCGAAACCAAGCTCCATGACCGCAGTTGCGTGCGACGGCCGGCCGATGCCGGCATCGACGATCAGCGACACGTCGGGGAAATGCGCCCGCATTGCTCTGAGCGCTGTCGGATTGAGCGGCCCGGCAGCACTGCCAATCGGTGCGCACCAAGGCATGAGCACCTTGCAGCCGGCCTCCAGCAGTCGTTCGGCCACGACCAGATCGTCGGTCGTGTACGGGAAGACTTCGAAACCTTCGCTGACAAGTGTGCGAGCCGCCTCGACGAGACCGAAGACGTTCGGCTGTAGCGTATCATGGTTGCCGATGACCTCGAGCTTGATCCAGTCGGTGGCGAACAGCTCGCGTGCCATCTTTGCGGTCAGCACCGCTTCCGCGACGCTGTGGCAACCTGCAGTGTTGGGAAGGATACGAACGCCGAGCGCGCGGATCATCTCGAAGAAGGCACCACCGCTGCGGCCCCCCGACATCTCACGACGAAGAGAGACGGTGACGATTTCCGTCGCCGACTGCCAGACGGCCTCGGAGAGGACGGCAGGAGAGGGGTATTGCGCTGTGCCGAGCAGCAGACGGGAGTTTATTTCGGCCCCATAGAGCGTCAGCATCCGTCAGCCTCCCTGCATCGGCGACAGGATTTCGATCCTGTCATTGTCGTTGAGCGAACGATCGAAGCGGTCTTCGCGATGGACAAGCTCACCGTTGACGGCTGTCGCCAGCCAGTCACCCTCGTATTCCATCAGGACTAAAAGCTCCGACAGCGTCTCAGCCGCGACATCCTGGGCCTCGCCATTAACGATCACTTTCATGAGGCATTCCTTCCCGTGGTATGTTGGTTGAAGACAAGTTCAGCCGCCTCGGCCGCCATGGCTGGCGCGAGCAGAAAGCCGTGGCGGAAGAGGCCGTTGAGCGAGATCACCTTTCCCTGACGGCTTGCGCGTGGAAGATTGTCTGGAAAGGCTGGGCGGATTCCGACACCCGTTTCGATTATGGTTGCATCGGCAAAGGCCGGAAATAGCGTGTATGCAGAGTTGAGCAGTTCCATCAGTGAGCGGGCGACTATAGGCCCGTCGAATTCCGTCTCGATCATCGTCGCGCCGACCATGAACAGACCGTTTCCTCGCGGGACGATGTAGACGGGGATACGCGGATGGAGCAGGCGGACCGGCCGGGAGAGATCCACGTCGAAGCTTCTAAGGTAAAGCATTTCGCCGCGGACGCCGCGCAATTCCTTTACCTCGCCGATCTGCGCTGCGCCCGTGCAATCGACGACACTGTCGAAGCTCTCGTGCGGCCTCTCGCCCACGAAGGTGACCCCCTGATCCGTCAGCTTGGTGCGCAGCAGACACAACACTCGCCGAGGATCGAGATGGGCTTCGCGGCGAAAGAACAGCCCGTGCCGGAACCGCCCGGCAAGGGAGGGTTCCAGCGCCGCGATCGCCGGCTCGTCCAGCCATTCATAACCCGTCGTGCGGCAGGCAAAGCGTCGCAGTTCACCAAGATCGCGAGCAGAGGCGACCACGAGCGTTCCGTTTCGTCGCACCTCTCCCGGCACCATTGCTTCCCATTTGTCGGCGGCGGTGAGACCGCGCGTGAGTACTGCGTCATCAGTACTCTCCCGCTCGCACCAAGGCGCCAACATTCCGCCCGCGAGCCACGAAGCAGCACGCAGGAAACCGTCATATGGATCCAGCACGGTGACCTCGGCATCTCGAGCGCGCAGTTCATGCGCCACCGTCAGGCCGGCGACGCCGGCCCCTTTGACAAGCACACGCATCTCATTCGCCCGAATGTTGCAGGGTTTGAACTGGCATATAGAGGTCGCCGCCCTCGCGATAACGCGCTGCCATCGCGTCTAGCCCCTCCTTCTGCGCTTCGGCGCGGATATCGTGCGAAATCCGCATGGAGCAGAATTTCGGGCCGCACATGGAGCAGAAATGGGTCACCTTTTGGGCTTCCTTCGGCAACGTCTCGTCGTGGAAGCTGCGGGCGGTTTCGGGGTCCAGCGAGAGGTTGAACTGATCCTCCCAGCCGAATTCGAAACGGGCACGCGAGAGCGCGTCATCGCGCAGCTGTGCTGCCGGATGCCCCTTGGCGAGATCAGCCGCGTGGGCCGCGATCTTGTAGGTGATGACGCCTACCTTCACGTCGTTGCGGTCGGGAAGCCCCAGGTGCTCCTTGGGCGTGACGTAGCAGAGCATCGCCGTACCGAACCAGCCGATCATTGCTGCGCCGATGCCGGAGGTGATGTGATCGTAACCCGGTGCGATATCCGTCGTCAGCGGTCCAAGCGTATAGAAGGGCGCCTCGCCGCAGACCTTGAGCTGCTTGTCCATGTTTTCCTTGATCTTGTGCATCGGCACATGGCCGGGGCCTTCGATCATCACCTGGCAGTCTTTCGCCCAGGCGATCTTGGTCAACTCTCCCAGTGTTTCCAGTTCGGCGAATTGCGCTGCATCGTTGGCATCGGCGATGGAGCCAGGACGCAGGCCGTCGCCGAGCGAGAAGGAAACGTCATAGGCGCGGCAGATATCGCAGATCTCCTCGAAATGCTCGTAGAGGAAGCTCTCGCGATGATGATGGAGACACCACTTGGCCATGATCGAGCCGCCGCGCGAGACGATGCCGGTGACGCGGTTGACGGTGAGCGGGATGTAGTGAAGCCGCACGCCGGCATGGATGGTGAAATAGTCGACGCCCTGTTCGGCCTGCTCGATCAGCGTGTCGCGATACACCTCCCAGGTCAGGTTCTCGGCAATGCCCTCGACCTTCTCCAGCGCCTGGTAGAGCGGCACGGTACCGATTGGTAGCGGCGAATTGCGGATGATCCATTCGCGGATGTTGTGAATGTTGCGGCCGGTGGAAAGGTCCATGACGGTGTCGGCACCCCAGCGCGCCGCCCAGAGCATCTTCTCGACCTCTTCGGCCATCGACGACGTGATGGCCGAATTGCCGATATTGGCGTTGATCTTCACCAGGAAATTGCGGCCGATGATCATCGGCTCGGCTTCGGGATGATTGATGTTGGCGGGGATGATCGCTCGTCCCGCCGCCACTTCCTGCCGGACGAATTCCGCCGTCACATGGTCCGGAATATGAGCGCCGAAGCTCTCGCCGTCTCGAACCATTGCCTCCTCCTGCGCCTTGCGGCCGAGGTTTTCGCGGATGGCTATGAATTCCATCTCGGGCGTGACGATGCCGGCGCGCGCATAAGAGAGCTGGGTGACTGCACTGCCATCCTTTGCGCGCAGCGGCTGGCGTAGCGCGGGGAATTCGGGCGTCAGCCTTTCGCCGCTGGCAAAGCCGTTGTCTTCGGGACGGACATGGCGGCCCTTATAGGCCTCGACGTCGCCGCGGGCGAGAACCCAGTCACGTCGCAGTGAGGGCAGCCCCTGTTCGACACGGATCTCGGTGCCCTCGATCGTATAGGGGCCGGACGAGTCGTAGACGACAACGGGCGGCTCGCCCGATGTCGGATGAAGGCTGATTTCGCGCATCGGCACGCAAATGTCGGGATGGATGTCCCCCCGACTGTAGATCTTCCTGGATGTCGGCAAGGGGCCGGTGGTGACGGTTGGGGTGATATTCTTTGCGGCGATGTTCACGGTTTGAGGCTCCAAGTTTGAGTTTGGAGACCCAGTCCTCAGCCGGAATGATGGAAAGACGCCGGCACGGATTCCACGCGTGAATCCGAAACCTCTCGAGCGCTTGCACCGTCCCTACGCCAGTATGAACTGGATCAGGTTCAACGGGTCACTGCGCGCGATAGCAGTATCTCAGCCCCTTGCCGGGACCCCCCTGGTGAATGCCAAAAAGGGTAGAGGCTTGCCGAGGGGACTGTCAAGTGACCATCTGCGATGGCTCAGGATCGTGCGTCGCCGCGATCAACGAATCGACAAGTCAGTCGCCCGACGGCACGCTTCCGCAAGGCAGGCGCTTTTGTCGCATGCAGTGGCTGTCGATTTTTATCCCGCGCAATTCAGCAAGTATGCTGAGCTACCGAAGCGCTATTGAGAAAGCAGGCGCGGAACTGGAAAGTCTAGTACTTTGTCCGTGTAGCTTTCGACCAAGGCGCTAAACGGCGTGCCGTCTCGAAGTTTCAGTACGGCACGATGTTCGAGCAGGAACGGCGGCAGGCTGAGGGAACTTGTTTCATGCGCTGTTAAGCCGTCCATGTCCCAGCCTTCGGATAGAGGGGACCAGAGCAACTTGGCAGACAGGTTTGTGCGAGTGAAATTAAGAGCCTGAACGGCTCTGCCAAACGCGATATCGCTGGTCTTCAAAGCCTGATTCATCTCTGCAGTTAATTTTGCGGGTACATACCAGTTGTCGGCTTCCGACAAGACGCGGTCGCCGCAGACCAGGCGGACGCGGCGATAAGCGATCAGCTCACCGGGTCCGACGGTCAGAAGTTCACGGATGTGCTCATCGGCCGGCTTGTCTTGCCCGCCCACACGCTGAGCTACAATCTTAGAACCTTCCGGTGCGAGCTTGTGCGCGGCGCACCAGCGATCAAGGGTCAACGTAGCACTGGCGTTACTCAGGAGATTGGCATTCAAGGTCTGAAGGACCGCAAGCGCTTCCACTCGAGATGTTGGCGAGTTCAGCCACTGAGACCCTATAGACGGTTCTTGCGCAATTGCGATCTGGGTGCCCAGCACGATGGCAGTCGCTGCAAGTGCGGCGATGCGAATGCGTTTCGAAGAACAAAATGACACGGAGAACGAATCCTTTCTGCGGTGAATTTGATGGGCGAACCCTGCGCGTCAAATTTCCTTGATTTTGGCAGGCGAGCGCGCGTTGTCAGCGTATTTGATGCCAGCAGCAAGATTTGAACTGCGCCTTGCGGGTACCGTTTAACGGTCGGGTTCCCGATAGACTTTCTTACCATCTTCCGATGTTCCTGCCGTGCTGGTTCACACCTGTTGAAGCCTGTGTGCCCGAGCCGTCCTTTGCTTGCGTCGCATCAAGGTCGTCCATGATATCCTCCATCCGCTCGCCGACTTGTTGTTGGAGTTTGCAAGCGTTGGCGACTGAGCCGATGCTTCCATCCCGGAATATGGAAACTCAATAGACGTGGATTTCAAAGGAGGAACGTGGCGGCCGGTCCAAATTCTCCCAATTCACTTAACGGTTTAGCGCCTTTGTCGTCCTCTCGCTCGTTGCGAGATGTTCATATAGCTGGATCGGATAAAATAGCTCGCAACCGAAAGCAAAATCCAGGAGCCATTGTTGGAAAAAGGTCTTCTTCGTCGACCCGGAGCCCTCCTGCCGCTCGAGTGACAATTGCAGACCAGGCAGCGACACACCGTCGATGGTTGCCAACTGCAGATGCGAGGAGCCAAGGCGCTTGTCTGATTGCTTTTTCTGATGCATGTCATCGTGCTCCTTGTGCAAGCCTCCCGACGATGATGTCGCCGGCAAGATTTCAGCATTCATAGGAAGTAATCTTCCTGCACTGTGCTGTCGTAGCTCCTATTCAGGACAATTCATGAAATACGTCAGCAACGCAACAGATGAGACGGATATATCTTATAGTATATCGTTTTCGTTCGAGACATGGCAAATATCCGTGTGAAAAGTTCGTGAGTGATATGGTATATTATTGCATATATACTTACATATATTGATTTTCACAGCTTTGGGTGGCTGGATGGAATGGCAGGTCTTTGAAGGCCACGGCAGACGCCCGCTGGTCGAAATGGCAATCGGACGATACAAGGCTATCATCGGGCGGCGTCTGCGGGCCAGGTCGCCCCTAGTCAGCAGATCAACTGCGCCCTTCTCAGGCATGCTTGGCTTTGCGCCCGAAATCCATTCGCCGCACGGCACAATCAGCCGTTCCAAAGATTCGCAAGGACAGCTCGTCGTCGTCGGCGGCGCTCGAAGCTCCACAAGACGTTTAACGGCCAAGCAACAGCGCCCGGCGGATTTCTTACACGGTCTGGCCAAACGTGCGGGCCATGAGCGTATCACGCCGCGGCAATGCTTGGATGTTTGTCTATCGCTCCCCGCTTGGGAATGATCGGTGCATCGCTCCCATGAGCTTCCCTGCCGGGGGTGAACGCTCCTGCCAGATCGGAAGCTGCTTGTGGGCCGTCGCGAGTTGCGCCGCAGTTGGGAGCGGGTTTACTTCCCGTCGGCTGCCATGCAAGGTGTAATGCGGGTCTGTGGCGGATATTCCACAAAGAGGAGGATATCCTTGCTCAGTTCCCTCTTGCCGGGGCATTTGCCACCTACCGCGTTGATGTGGATTCCAGGTCCGACATGGTTATCCGACAGCATGGTCGCGCACTATTTGTCAGCCGTCCCTGTGGTGAAGATGTCGGCTCCGGCTTCTTCGACTGACGAGCACTGCTCGATCGTAAAGCCACGACCAGCGAGATTACGGGCTCATTTCGGCATCGTAGAGCCGATCCCTCCGGCCACCGCGGCTGATCGTCGGAACGCTCGATTGATGGCCGCCCCCAAAGGCTGTCACCTGCCGCAGGGCTATAAAACGTGCAGGCGCTCGCCTCGGTACGCGCCCGCCCCGGACCGCTCGTCCATGATCGCTCCATCAAACGTCCACGGGGCTTGAACTCACTAAGTACATACAGACGGAAACAAGGAGACAACGATGATGACTCACATGGCCTTGAGCTGCCGAGACCAACTAAGAGAAGTTCCGTGGTGACTGGTGAAGAAAAACTTCGATTGCAGTCGCCCACGGTGCCCTCATGTCGTACCAAATCCAT
Source organism: Rhizobium sp. NLR22b (assembly GCF_019685295.1). Lineage (NCBI taxonomy): Bacteria > Pseudomonadati > Pseudomonadota > Alphaproteobacteria > Hyphomicrobiales > Rhizobiaceae > Rhizobium > Rhizobium sp. NLR22b. The sequence goes on along the minus strand of NZ_JABDWM010000028.1, from coordinate 33,845 downwards.
TCTACGGCAAGATGAGATGTTCTGATGTCTGATATCAACCCGCAAGCAGATGCCCGTCCTCCCCACATAATTGGGTTAAAAAAGCCGCTTGGAGTGGTAGGGGGAATGGGAAGTCTAGCAACAGCGAAATTTCTGCAGGCTTTGGCTCAAAAAAGTGGCGCGGACACAGATCAAGACCACGTCCCATTTATTACTCTGTCACTTCCAAACATTTCTGATCAAACACACGCGATATCGACCGGTAGCAATGCGCCTTTGGGACAAATTCTGGAACGCGCAAAGTGGCTCGAAACCGTTGGATGTGGAGCTATAGCCATCCCCTGCAATACCGCGCATTTTTGGTCTTCTGAAATTGCAAACGCACTAACAATAAAGTTCATTAGTATAGTTGAGGTGACCCGCGACTTTATTCGTCAGAATAACGGAACCGCTATAGATAACCTGCGAACAATTGTCTTGGGAATGAAGGCATGTATTCAACGCAAATTATATGGAAATTTAACGGCAGGCTGGTGTGTCGAATCGATTCAACGAGACGCAGTAAGTGTCATTGATGAAGTCAAGAATGGAAATATAGGCCGCGCAAGATTTAAAATGGCGTTATTGATAGCGCGAACACGGAGCTTCAAGCCGGACGCTATTATACTTGGGTGCAGTGAGCTTTCTCTCGCATCCAGAGATATTTTCAAAGGTACAGATGTTATAGATCCGGTAGATATTCTTGTGGATGCGTGCATTTCATGGTTTCGCGAAACGTAGGCATCAACAAGCTTAGGAGCGATAGAAAGGGTGGCAAAGGTCGGAACTTCTACCTGGAGTATTGGATCGCTCAATGGCGCCGTCAGTTCACATGCTTTCGGACCAGTGTGCCACAATCGGCCCTCCCCAATCTCAGAGCAGGATTTTGCGGCAACTAGCGACTTCTCAAAATTGCTCGGTCAGATACCTTTAAAGGGCGACACGACGACTGCTGGTGCAAACATCGGATCTTCCCCGAGCACAGAAAGAACCTCAGCTCGCTTTCGGGCGAGCCGTCGCCACGTGAATAATTGCTGCGGCGTCAGCCCATGCCGCCGCGCCACAGAGCACATCGTCACGCCAGGTTCGCAACTCTCCGCAATGACACGCGCCTTCTGATCGTCGCTCCATTCGCTACGGCCATTGCCAATCAACACCTCAAACCGGCGTACCGGCTCATCCTTCGATTTAAGTGTAAGCTCTGAAATCGAGATATGTCCAAGCCCTCTTTCGAGGTTGAACATTAATGATCAAGTGATGATCCGGAAGGTGGATCAGCACAGCGTCTCTGATGTCCTATGTCAAGGTGTCGGCCATGAGGAATCCCACGCTCCAAAGTACGTCCAACCAGGATGATCGAATGGATGGAGGCGGAACTCAAGGACGTCGGTGATCAAGCTCTGATGCGCGTGCTGGATACCGCATTCCCGATAATCTGTCCGGGGCTGTTCCTATCTCACTACGGGCGTCGGTCGGTACCGGCCACAAAGCGGCTGACGGATACCTCCCGCTTCCAATCAGGTCTTAGAGCTTCCGCAAATGACGTCCTGCATCATATCGCGGTCCAGCGTCAGATCTGCGACGATCCGTTTCAAGCGACCTCAATTTGCTCTGTATGCATGAAAACTCCATGCAGCCTCCACGGAATCTCCACCCGTACGCGAGAGATAGGCCTTGTTGAGGAGACACTGATGCGGATTCGGGGCCTTAAGCTGGTTTATGGCCGCACCACTTTAGCATGCTGGTCCAATGCTGCCGTGCAATCCGCGACACCATCCGCGTGCCACCCAAAGGCTTCGCGAACAACCGACGGCGCGATCGCGATCAGTGTGCCCAACCTCGGGCAGAAGGCTCCGGTCGGCTTAGCTCGATACCGAGAGAGATTGCTCAAATGACGACGCAAGCTGATGCTGATTTGGCCTTTGGTACTTTTTTTCACCAGATGGACGCTCTCTTCCGTGTTGAACAGATGTTCGAGTGTCTATCTGATTTCGCGAAAATCTTGGGTCACCCTTTGGTTGCCTATAGCGCTTCGACGTACGTCCATAATCCACTTAGAAAAAGCGGAAGCAAATTGCAAACAATGTCGAATTATCCAGCGGCTTGGCAGGAGCATTGTTTAAAAGAAGGCTATGACAGGCTTGGCCCAATCGTAGCGAGCCGATCTCAGTCGTTGCCGCTGCGCTGGGACGAAGTGTATGCCGATCCAAAAACCACGGATAGAGAACGACGCATCTTCGATGACGCTAAAAATTTTGGTTTGAAGGCGGGCGTTACTGTTCCCCTCCGCGGGCAGGGCGGCTTTTTCTCGACCATGAGTTTTGTTCAAAAAGAAGCGAATGGACTGAAGGACTTTGAAATCAACTACCTCCAATTCGCCGCGTGGTTATTTCATTTGAAGATCGTGAACACTTTTGACTGCAACGACGAACGTCCCAGCCTGACCGCACGTGAAAAGGAGTGTCTTTCATGGGTCGCAGAGGGAAAGTCCTCTTGGGACATCTCAGGTATACTCGGAATTTCCGCAAATACAATCAATTACCATATCAAAAACGCTATGAGGAAGCTGAAGACTGGGAATAGAATAGTTGCGGTATTGAGAGCAGCAAGATTCGGATTGATTGAGGTGTAGCAGTAGTAGATTTGAGAGAAAAACCGTTCACATAATCTTCCGTGTGAAGCATATGTGATAAAAAATGTATTTAAGAGTCATTAGCGGTGCCTGCGGAAGTATTATATAGTAAAAGATATTCACGGGGAGGCGAAGTCGTCGCCATTCTTCCTCCCTGGGTTGGTGTCCACTTTATGACCGGTCACATAAGCTAACTGCTCAATAATGTTGCAGCGATTCGAATTTATGGTTTGACGCGAGGCGTCGCGAAAACCTCTTTCGCATCACTACTTTTAGGGGGCACGCCATGCGCAATGAATTGATTCTTATCATCGAGGACGATCGGGAAATTCGTGCTTTGTTAAAAACTTACCTTGAGAGAGAAGGTTATCGAACAGTGGAGGCTTCCGATGGAGAAATAGGCCTTGCGCACCATATGAAGCTGAAACCGGATCTCGTCATTCTCGACATCTCGTTGCCCCGCCGGGACGGCTTTGAAGTATTGGCTGAAATCAGGCGCCGCGGCGATACGCCAGTGATTATGGTGACTGGCCGGGGCAAGCTTATTGAACAACTGCAGGGCTATCGATGCGAAGTAGATGTTTACATTGCCAAACCGTTCGAACCGGACTTGGTGGTGGCCCATACCAACGCGGTGCTACGGAGGGTCGGTGGTCGCACCGCCAATAGGCCAATCCGCCTTGGAAAACTGACTATCGATAAGTCAGCACATGCCGCATGGGCAGATCAACAGACTGGACGAAAAGACCTGAAGCTAACTCCAACGGAGTTCAGGCTTATCTCTCGTATGGCTAGTTCCCCCGGCCGCGTGTTCGAGCGTGCTGAACTGATTGACGAGTGTTTTCCACAAGATTTGCCGCTCGAGCGGACCATTGATTCTCATATGTCCAATCTGAGATCCAAACTAGACGCGGCAGACCTTCGCGGCATGTTGGTCTCCCTCAGGGGCATTGGATACCGAATGGACAACCCAGATGGTTAGATACCGGACCAGAAATTTGAAAACGATGATCGTTCGGGCTTTGAGCGTGCAAACCTTCATATCTTTAGCGGCATTTAACTTTGGAGTTACAATATTTTTCACGATACTGGATCGATTGCAGTCTTTGGGCTATTTTCGGGAAACCAATTACTACTCGTCCTGGATGGATGTCGCGGTACTCAGTTTAATAGTAACAATGGGTCTTATTCCCGCCGTCATTGTCGGCCGTCGGCTAGCCCAAGGCATAGTGGGCGCTCTGCCACCAATTGCAGCTGCAACCCGTTCTATAGCCGCCGGTGACTATTCAGTGCGTGTCACGGCGCCCCCGAACTCGTTCGAGGAGACCTATGCACTTACTGCCGATATTAACGCTATGGCCGAACGTTTGGAGGAGTTGGAAGCAGATCTCAGGTACCGGAATTCAGCGATCGCGCATGAATTCCGCACGTCCCTGACCGTGCTATTTGGCAATCTGCGTGGACTTTCGACTGGAGCCATCGAACCAAGTCGGGAGCTCTTCGCTCGCATGATTCCCCATGTCAGCTGTCTTGTTCCTATGGCCGACGACTTAGAAAATCTTCGATTATCGAGCGCCAACAAGCTCGCTCTTAACATGAAAGAGATCGACCTGGCGGTGGAAGCTGAGACGCTGACCGCCTCGATGGAGCACGATTTAATCGCCGCCAGCATCACAATTGAGCGACAGTTCGATCGTGCAGTTTGCATCGCCGATCCTACGGGAATGCACCTTGTGCTGCGCGCGCTGCTCGATAACTGCCGCCGCTACGCAACGGGGAGTACCGTGACCATCCAGACCTATCAGGATGAAGATTCGGCCATGATACTTTGCGAGGACACAGGTCCTGGCTTGCCGGCCGACGTGGCAGATAAAGTCTTCGATACCTTCTGGCGCGGCAATGACTCGCAAGAGCGCGTTCCCGAAGGCAGCGGTCTTGGCCTTACAATTGTAAAGAGGATAGTAAGTGCCCATCACGGCGAAGTCGCCATAGATACTGATTGCGGACGAGGCTTCAAAGTCAAGGTCCGGCTGCCAAAGAACGCCTCCAACGTAAAGAGGATTTAGTGTTGGTGGACGTGAACTGAAGTGACGGGCCGGTGGGTACTTTCCTCCAGATTTTATTAGAATCCGGCCTGCTGAAGTACGGACAATGAAGGAGGAGAGATTTACGGAAGAGCAGATCATTGCGGTGCTGAAGGAACAGGAAGCTGGAGCGTAGCGGTTGATGTTTGCTCAAAGCAAATTTAGAAAGCGACCTCTCACATTTTGGAAACCCAGATATGGCGGCATGAAAGTTTGCGAGGCGAAGCTTCTGAAGGCGCTCAAGAGGACAACGCCAAGCTGAAGAAGCCAATCGCCGAGCAGATGCTGGTGCCGCCGCACTCTGCGAGCGTCCTGCAAAAATGTATGTCCACCTCGTCCGCGCAAGGGTTCGCGACAGGCGAAAGATGCGCGTCGGATTGACGAGCCATCCGTCACGCTTGAGCAGCACGTGCACGCGGCGGTAGCCGTAGCGCACCTGTGTTTGGCAGACGTCCTTGCTTCTCAGCTTCAGTTCGGCCTGCTCGCCGCGGCTGGACTTGTAGACATAAAGCGACCGCTCGATCTTCAACACCGAGCATGCGCGCCGAATCGAGACCTTCCAGTCCGCCTGACCGTGTCGACAAGCTTGCGCTTGCGGGTAGGCCTCCGAGCTTTTTTGATAGGACGTTCTGAAGCATGGCCTTGTCCAACGACGGGTCGGCGACGATCCGCTTCAGCTTGACATTCTCGTCCTCGAGTTGGCGAAGTCGCTTCATCTCCGGAGGGCATGAGACTGGCGTATTTTCTTGCGCCAATTGTAAGAGGTCGCGTCTGAAATTCCCCCTTGCGGCAGACCTCACCGATCGGCGTATCGTCCTCTGTCTGCTTCAACACGAATGCTATTTGCGGTTCCGAAAAGGTCGAGGCCTTCACGGGGTTCTCCTCTTCTTCCCCGCGGGGATCATAAGTGGATGCTTCAATTCCAAATGGCCTAGTTTGACGGGGTACGTCAGTGCAGGAGACGCTGAAGAGCGATACGCATAGCGGCTAATTGTTCAGCTTTCGACGGCGTCAAGGCGGGTGATTAAGGTGATCTGGCACGACGGCCAGGGCGCCAGCCTGTTCACGAATGACCGCCGTTCATACTGCATCTCTTTCCTCAGCAGTTGATGTTCTTGCTGGGTTTGGATAAGCGGTATCGGTGTTGAGGAGATTGCTGAGTTGCGGCGGTATAGTTGGTATTTCGTCGAGGCTCTGCAGGTAGGATGCGCTTGGAGGGCGGCCGCTTGTGCTCTATCGCCCCAGGGTAGCAGGGGCGAGAGCGCAATCGACGCTTTCCGACCCCTGTCCTATTTTGTCATTTAGCCAACGCTTGATGTATCCAGTTTAAGATAGCGGTCTTCGGCTTGGCGCCGACAGAGATGCTGGCCACTTCGCCCACCTCGAAGATCACGAGCGTCGGGATCGAGAGGACGCCGAATCGCCGGGCGATCTCCGGATTTTCGTCGATATTCAGCTTGGCCACCTTGACCTTTCCTTCCATCTCAACCTCGATTTCTTCGAGGCTCGGAGCAATCGTTTTGCACGGAGCGCACCACTCAGCCCAGAAATCGACGACTACCGGCACTATGGATTCCAGAACTTCCGACTGGAAATTGCTGACATCGACCTTCTTAACGCTCACGGTTGCTCCTCATTGAAATTGTGGGTAGCGCAGCAGCCAATTGTGGTTCGGCTGCCATTGCGTACTGTCATACTGGCGATAGGTATTGGAATTGAGGGTTCCTCCTCTTCGTCTCCCCCGCCAGAGGTGTTGGCGAGGTCAAAATTAATTAGTAACTATTCGTGTTCTCGATCGAATAGGATCAAATATCGATGGTAGCACGTAAGATCCCAAACGCTGGTCCGGTTTCCGTGCAACAGCCGAACGCATCTGCGGATCATGTCTCACTGAAATCTGTCCTACCATTTTCAACAGAGCACGAAACCTACAATGTCGAGTAGGGTGGCGCATTCGCATGTGGCGCACGAAAGCGTTGATACAGGGCAAAGCGTGGTCGCATTGATCGTCGGAAGAGGAGTTACCCTTCAGGCCGGCGACGCTAGTTCGGCTAAGACGTCTCGGCATGTTGTCGTGATTTCTTGCACGTTCATCTTGGTTACCTCTTGGTTGGCTGATTTGAACGGTGCGAGACAGGAAGGCCGGCAAATGCGGAAGAGCTCGCGATACCCGGTATTGTCCACGCATCACCAGAGCACCGGAAACTCCTCGAACCCGCCAGTGATAATCTCTTTGCGCAACTTCAGTTCTTCGGGCGCCACGGCCAGGCGTAGAGCAGGAAAGCGCTGGAAGATCGAACTGAACACCACTTTGAGTTCCACTCTGGCCAGCCCCACGCCGATGCAGTAGTGCGGCCCGTATGAGAAAGCCAAGTGCGGCTTTCTGTCGCGTTCGATGTCGAAGATTTCCGGGTCGTCAAAATGGCGGGGGTCGAATGACGTCGCCGGCAAGCCGACCAGCACCTTGCTCTCCGCGGGAATATGCATGCCCGCGATCGTCACGTCGGTCCTCGGATAGCGCATGATGCCGTCCCAGCCCGAGCCCGGCGGGTACATTCGCAGGATTTCCTCCACCGCCTTGTCCACCAGGGATGGATCGCTGCCGAGGCGTTCGCGCTCTTGCGGATGGCGGAACATGGCCAGCAGGCCGAATTCGATCTGCGCGACGGTCGTCTCATGCCCGGCCACCAGCATGCCGGCCGCCAGGCCGACCGCCTCTTCCTCGGTCGCTTTGCCTTGGTCAACCGCTGTGAGCAGATCCGTCAGCAGGTTGCCACCCGGATCCTGCCGCTTGTCTCGTATCTTGCCGCGAATGTAGCTGCGCAATTCTTCCCAGGCCGAGCGCGCCGCGTTACGCGGGCCGCTTTCATGTTGGTGCGTCATAACCTCGTCGGACAGCCTGGCGAAAAAGGCGTGATCCTCGTAGAGCACCCCCATCAGCGCGCTGATGACCATGGCCGGAAGGGGAAACGAGAGATGGCGGCGCAGGTCCGCAGGCTGGGGCTGGGCCGCCAGCGTTTCGAACAACTGTGCGGCGATCGCCTCGACCTGCTGCGCGAGCAGCTTCAGCCTTCTGCTGCTGAACGCCGGCGCCACGATCGTGCGTAAGCGGGCATGCTCGCTCCCCTCGTGCGAGCCGAGCCACCCCGGGGAACCGAGAATTACCGTGGCCGGGGTGACTGCCTCCGGAGGCATCCCCGAAGGCCTAAACGCCGGATCGGACAGGACCGCCTTGGCCTCGTCGTAGCCTGTCACCCACCAGCCTTCGTGCCCCGAGGGGAAGCGCACGCGGTGGATCGGACCGTTAGCGCATAGCGTCAACATTTCGGGTGAGGGCTCGATGTGATCGACGCGCCACATCGGCAGCGTCGGCAATGATTGTTCGGACATGGTGGCAACTCACTCTTTACGCGATGAAGGGGCGGAACGTGACACCGGCAGGCGCTGCCGGCAGCGAAATGACTTAAGAGGCATGTAGAAGACTTCTCAGCGGCGATTGTCAGTCCGCAATACTTTACCGCACGAACAGCGGGGGAAGGTGCCGGCGTGAAGCACTGGACGCCTTGCAAGCGTCAGCAGCAACCGCAATCGCCTTGCTCGATGATGTGACTTTTTCCAGTTTCTCATATCCATCGAGGGGCTGCGCTCTGATTCAGCGAGAGAAAAGACTACCTCAACGTCCTCGCCTGAGACGAGCGACCCGGCTTCCCTAGTAATCCTCCGTTGGGCGAGACGGCGCACCATTTCCTTGATGTAAGCGGCGCTGCCGCCCTTTGAACGCGAGACGGCTTCGGCCAAAGCTTCGCCCTGAAATTTCAGCGCATGACCGAATCGTTCAATCAACCGCTTGCGGCAATCGTCATCAGGGAGCGGAATATCGACAGCCACATCTATCCCCGTCGCGACAGAAAGACGCCGGGCCATGATGCAGATGGAAGTCATTCAAGAATTCCTGTTAGTCGTGAACACCGATTATGCTCCTCCGCGTTAGACGCCGCGGGGTTGTGCAAGCGACGCTTGTAAGTCAGGTGCCGGAGGTTTAGCCTCTTCGCAATTGCGGTTCCGAACTGGCGCCGGGTCGCCCTATCGGAGCACCACTCGTGCCAATTAGGTTGCGCCGGTAAGCCTTCCAGATTGCACATCATTCGTTGTCACTATTCGGAGGTTCCGTAGGGTTGTCGACATATAGGGTCGCAATCCGCCCGCGATCACTACCACGTTGGAGAGGGCGGTCCGATAGGCTCTAGATCGGATATGGGGGCGAGGTGATCGTTCTCACGATGGGGCCGCCCGTGGCGGAGCAAGCGCAACGCAAAGCTACTCCTATGGCTAAGATCGCGGCGGACGATTACAAAGATCCGGTCGCACGCATTGCTTGGACACCAGACCCAGGAAGACGATGCCGGGCCGGCTGCCACTGGATCAAACGCTAGGCGCGGGCCCCCCTTAGTCAAGACGAACGACTCTCTGCGCCCGAATTGCTTCACCATATTGCGTTTCATCTCCAGACAGAAATGGACGTGAATTCGGATGGGAACTAGGTCGATTCGAAAGGGTCCAGATCATACTGTTGATAGCTGGAGTTCGAGTGTAGGCGCGGTTTGCTCCTTACGCGGCACTTCACCGGGCGCCAAGTGCGTTTTGGTCGAGCTTAGCATCAAAATGTGTTGACACGCTGCTCAAGCCCGCCGTCCGTTGGTCGTGCTTGGACACGTTCAGCGTTCGAACCGCTCCAGCATACGCTTCAAGTGCGCATTTTGCATTCGAAGCCTGCGCGCCAACTGATCCCGGAGCAGCCTGATCTCGCCATCGAGGCTGATTGCATCGTCAGAAGCAGTGGGAACGCTTGGAGGCCGTGGGAGAACGGCCGCAATAGTTTTCGCCTTCTTGCCCCGCGTGCTGCGCTTTCCCGTTTGACCTTCACCAAGTTGTCGAAAGGCACTTGGTGCGGCATGCGCAGCTGTGGCGGCTTCATCGGACAAAGCTGGATCAACTGCTTCCTCCGGCCTCGTGCCTTCGATATCTGCGGGACCATCAACAGCGCTTTCCGCCTCGTCGGCATGATCTGGGTCGACTGCCACCGCCGCGGAATGATCGTGAAAAACTGCCGTATCGTCCATAGGACGGTCTGTGGCGCCCAACTCCTTTTTGGCTGCAGTTTCAGATGGCTCGGCGATGGCCAATGCGTCCGACTTCACGTCATCGGTCGAGCGGTGCTCTTGCCTCTGCTGCCGTTGCGGAGACACCAGCCGGGCAAGAAGTTTCCATGCAGACGCCATTTTATTCGACCTCGAATTCTACCCCGTATGCAAACTACGCACAAAAGTGTTGGCGGCAGAACGAACCGCCGCCAAAATCTTCACTTCAATAAGCATGAGAATGCGGCCAGCGCTTGACCGTCTGCTGCGATCAACCGAGGTTGAGTCGCTTTCGCAGATCGGCATTTTCAGCACGGAGCTTCTCCGCCAGCAGCTTGCGCAGCCTCTGGTTTTCCTCTTCGAGCTGCAGAAGATCCGCAAACTCGTCGACTGCAGCCACCGACGGTGCCGTCGCTGCCTGCACCGCCCTCGGAGCACGCTTGATAGGTGCCCGTCTGGCGCTTGTCGCGCTTTCGTCAGACTTTGCTTTGCGTCCTCTCTTCTGCTTTCCGGCGGTGGCATTCGAAGCCAATGCTGGCTGCACAGAAACCGGGGCGGGGGCCGTTTCAGGGACTGCCTTCTTAGCGCGAGGTTTGCGCACTTTCTTAGATACATCGGACGCGGTGGCGGCCGGCGTTTCAGCATTGATCATCGTATCGTTTTCGTCGGCCATTGTGATCTCCTGTAAAGCCGATGCATTTGTCTCCTGCTCGATCGGCAGTGTCAATAAAGACCCGGCCTGTTCTTCTCCGGATACAAGCATCTCGCTGCTTTTTGCCTGAGGAGTTAATGACATAAATGGCATTGCCTCGTCCTGCAGATCTTGAGCAACGGACTTGAGATCGGTGTCGCCCCAGATTGAGTTCGGTTTGAAATCGAGTTTTCGGCGACCGGATTTATATTCGACGGCAAAGCTGCGTTGGACTTTTTTCATCTTCAAGAAGCCTCGGGTGTCTGATTCGAAGGTTCGGCGACGTCTTCAGCATCGCAAGCCTTTCAGATAGCGACTGCAGTCCATCCGGTCTATATTTTTTGAATTTTGGCTCACTGGGTCCAATCGAAAACAAGCAACAGCTGGGATATAGTTACGTTGGCGCCGCTCGACGATTGCGAGCCGATCTTCGCTGGTGTGGCCCTTTGACGTGGCAATACGGCCTTATCGGATGTTCGTATTGCGCGTAACCGTCGCATAGACGACGACCAATAGCTGACGCGCCGAACCCGATCACGGTTGTGCTAATGTCGGCCGAATAGGCGAATGTTACGCGCAATTGGCCGGCTTTCTGCGCCAGCGCAAGTTCATCGTCCGTCAAGCGAAAATGATCGAGCCCAATCAGGTCATGGTCCTCCGCAATCAGGGTATAGCCCACGGCCGCGGCCTAAGCGGCTCGGGTAGGCATATCCGGCAATGCCTTCTCCTCGATCAAACGTTGGTTCTGCGGTCTATCAGTTGCGCCGCCATAGTAAAGCCGCAACAATTTTGACTTGATCTACGGCGCTTCAAATTCAGACGGTCAGCGCTGCCTCAAGACCGCGGGAGCTGCCGCCATGCGCCCATTCGGGTTTCCGCGTTTGGCTGCGCACTCGGGCGGTGATGGCGTTCCGCTGCCAAAATCCCAGAGCAGCGGTTTTGTGGTCCGTTCCGCAGTCAGATGGATTCGCAGCGGATCAGTGCAACCTTTGAGGATCAAGGCGAGGGCGTGACCCACGAAGAACTAGCTTTCAGAAAGAACTCGCGGCCGCTTGGAGCAGGACAATTCGATCCGGGTTGAAGACAGCTTCAGAAGCCCGCGACCTTGGCGAGTGCCCGCTTCTCGCGGCGGCGCTGGACCGAAGAGGCGATGTTCATCTGCTGCCGGTATTTCGCAACCGTGCGGCGGGCGAGATCGACGCCGCCCTTCTTCAGCATCTCAACGATATCGTCATCGGAAAGTATCGCCTCCGGGCTCTCCTGCAGGGTCAGTTCACGGATCTTGTGACGCACCGCCTCGGCCGAATGGCTGTCGCCGCCGGCGACGGCGCTGATCGAGACGGTGAAGAAATATTTGAGTTCGAACAGGCCGCGCGGCGTCAGCATATATTTGTTCGACGTGACGCGGCTGACGGTGGATTCATGCATCTTGATCGCCTCGGCGACCGTTTTCAGGTTCAGCGGGCGCAGGCGATCGACGCCGTGCAGCAGGAAGGCGTCCTGCTGGCGGACGATTTCGATTGCCACCTTCATGATGGTTTTTTCCCGCTCGTCGAGGCTGCGCATCAGCCAACTGACCTTCTCCTCGTAACCGGCAAGGAAGGCGCGAGCTTCGTCGTTCTTTTTCACCAGGGAAGAATAGGACTTGTTGACCAGCGGGCGCGGCATCGCATCCGGATTGAGCTCGACCAGCCAGCCGCCATCCGAGGAGGCTCTGACGACCACATCGGGTATGATCGCTTCGGAAACAGCTGCCTCGAAATCGCTGCAGGGCTTGGGATTGAGCTGACGGATCTCGCCGAGCATGTCGAGAAGATCTTCTTCGTCGACGCCGCAGAGCCGCTTCAACGAGATGAAATCGCGCCGAGCAAGCAGTTCGAGGTTTTCGACCAGAGCCTGCATGGCCGGATCGTAGCGGTCCTTCTGCCTGAGCTGGATGGCAAAGCATTCGGCGAGGCTGCGGGCGAAAATACCCGGCGGATCGAGGCTCTGCAGGGTGGCAAGCACGCGCTCGGCCTGCGCGAGGCTCGTGCCAAGCCTCTCGCTTGCCTCGACAATATCGGCCTGCAGATAACCGCAGTCGTCGAGCTGGTCGACCAAATTCTGCGCGATCAGCCGGTCGGCCGTGTCAGGCAGGGCGAAGCGGATCTGCTGGGCGAGATCATCGCGCAGCGACACCTGGCTGGCGCCGAAATCGTCGATATCGTAGTCGGCGCCATCGCCGCTGCCCGGCATCGACTTCCATTGGCTGACGAGCTCCGGCGCGTCGAGGCGCTGCGGGGCCGCGTTGTCAAGAGAGAAATCGGTGTAGTTGGTGTCGAGCTCGTCGTTCAGTCGGCTGGTGCTGGCGCTGCCGCCATTGTCATTCCAGTCGGTGGAGAGCGCCTGGTCACGATTGTCATAACCATCGTCCCCGCCGGCATCCTCCGGTTGATGAGCATACTCACCATCTTGGGTTTCGCCGCATTCGCCACCCGCCACGTTGTCGTCCTGAAATTCGAGCAGAGGATTCTGTTCCACTTCTTGAGCGATAAACTGGCTGAGTTCGAAATGATTCATTTGCAGCAACTGGATGGATTGAATCTGTTGCGGTGATATCACCAGGGACTGGGTCTGACGCAGGATAAGATTGGCGGAAGGTTTCATGATAAAGTTCCACTTAATTCTCGGATCCATGCCCGATCATGACCTCAGGGCACGAGATCGATGCCATCACGTGAAATTGGCACGTGCTTGGCATCATGAACCACTTGGGGCAACTTGGAAGCCCCGTCGCTTAGTAGCTTTCAAGAAAGCCCTCCAAATCATCGAGTGAATTCCGAAAAGAATATTCTTAAGTTTTAGTTATTTTGGCGAGCCGTGAACTCGGTTAGGAAAGGGCATTTGTCGCGGAGCCGACAAACGACGACAGTGCAGATTGTCGCAATTCTGTATCTACATTTCCTTTTTGGACCAGTGTTTGGTCAGGGTTTTCGTTGATCGGTTTCGTCCTCGGCGAGGATTCGCCAGGCGGCGCCTTGAAGGTCGTCGTACTGGCCGCTCTTCAGCGACCAAAGGAATGCCAGGAGTCCTATTCCTCCCATCAGCAGCGCGATCGGTATGAGATAGATCAACATGTTCATGCGGCTTTGACCTCCGCGCTCCTGCCGATCCGCCCTCGAATGTGCATACCCGGACGCTTGCTGAAGGCGTTCAGGCGCAGTGCGTTCGTCACGACGATGATCGAAGATGTCGACATTGCCACCGCCGCTATCAGCGGCGTCGCTAATCCGGCGATGGCGATCGGCACCGCCAGCACATTATAACCAATCGCCAGAACAAAGTTCTGCCGGATCAGCGTGGCAGATCTTCTCGCAATGGCGATCGCTTCCGGAACAGCGTCAAGGTGATCGTTGAAGAAAACCAGGTCGGCTGCCTGTCTGCCAATATCGGAGGCAGTGGCCGGCGCCATCGAGACATGCGCGGCTGCAAGCGCCGGGGCGTCGTTGATCCCGTCGCCGACCATGAGCACGCGACGACCTTCGCCATTCAGCCTCTGGCATTCCTCGACCTTCTGTTTCGGCGTCAGAGAGCCCAAAGCCCTCCCGATGCCCAGAGCATGCGCCGTATTGTCGACGACGATCTGACGGTCGCCGGACACGATCAGCGTTTCAAGGCCGGCTGCGTCGAGCTGGCCGATGGCCTCGCGAGCGCCCGGGCGAAGCGTGTCATCGAAGAAGAAGCGGGCAAGATCGACGCCGTTCTGCGACAAGACCACTTCCGAGAACGGACTATCGGCGGTGCGGGGCACGAAGCTGGTTCCGCAGGCAAACGCCGTGTTGCCCAATCGATAGACGTCAGCGCCCTTCCTGGCTTCCAGTCCCCCGCCGGGGATTTCCGTGACGCTGTCGAAGGAGATGGGGGCGGTTTCGGTGCCCCGCACCAGAGCCTGAGAAAGAGGATGCCGTGAATGCACGGCCAATCCGCGGGCGATTGCCGTGGTGTTCTCTTCCATGGCGTCCACCTCGACAAGGCGCAGCCTGCCCATCGTCAAGGTGCCCGTCTTGTCAAAGGCCACGGTGTCGGTCTCGGCCAGTCTTTCGAGTGCTGAGCCGTCCTTCACCATGATGCCCTTCCGGAAAAGCTCCCCCGCGGCGACGACCTGGACCACGGGCACGGCAAGGCCCAATGCGCATGGGCAGGTAATGATCAGGACCGCTACCGCGACCAGCATTGCCTGTTTCCAGTCTCCGCCGAGGAGGCCCCAGGCAAGAAAGGAGACCAGCGCCAACAGATGCACGGCCGGCGAATAGAGCGCCGCAGCGCGATCGGCGATCCTGCGATAGCGAGCTCTTCCACCCTCGGCGGCTTCCATCAGGCCGATGATCTCCGAAAGAAGCGAATTCTTGGCAATGCGCGTCGCGCGCAGGACGAGCGAGCCGGTCAGGTTCATCGCGCCCGAACTCACCTCGCTGTTACCGGCGACGGCGACGGGGCTGCTCTCGCCGGTGACGATGGAGAGATCCACGTCGCTTTCTCCGCTGACGACTACGCCATCGACGGGAACCCTTTCGCCTGCCGCTATCGAGATTTCATCTCCCACCGCGATCTCTTCTACCGCAATGTAACGTCGGGACCCGTCCGGATTGATCAGCAAGGCTCCGCGCGGCGCCAGCCTTGCAAGTCCGTTGATCGCCGCCCGAGCCTTTTCCCGCATGATATGATCGAGGGTCCTGCCGATCAGCAGGAAGAAGAGCAGCGAAACCGACGCGTCGAACCATGCATGTTCACCGTGATGGATGGTCTCCCACAGTGAAACGGCATAGGAGAGCGTCACGGCGAGAGAGATCGGAACGTCCATGTTGGTGCGCCCGTGGCGGAGCGCATTCCAGGCCGATTTGAAGAAGAAACGCCCGGCATAAACCAGCGCGGGCGCTGCTATCATCGCCGAGATCCAATGAAACATGTCGCGTGTTGCGGCATCTGCGCCAGACCAGACCGATACCGAGAGCAACATGATGTTGGCGGCCGCAAAGCCGGAAACGCCGATCGCCAGGAGAAGCTGATTTCTGGTTCTGTCGTTTTCGGCGGCCGAGGGGGTAAACAGATGCGCGCGATATCCGGCCGAGTTGATCGCTGCGAGGATCTCGGACGGATCGGCGGCATGTGTCTCCATCTCCTCCTGGTAGACGCAGGTTACCCTTCGAGCCGTAAGATTGACGCGCGCCGTCTTGACGAAAGGAAGTGTCAGTAACGCCCCTTCTATGGTCGAAATGCAGCCACCGCAGTGAATATCAGGAACGCTCAAGTCCAACTGGCGCAGTCCGCCGCCGAGCGGCTGGCTGGCAAGGCGGACCTCTTCGGCACTGGATGACGTCATGCTGAGAGCAAGCATGCTTTCCGCGTCCATGGTGCAGCAGGTCATCGGTCCAACTCCTTGGTATCGATGCGTTTGGCCTCATGCATGACGACCAAGCCGTCGTTTCGCGAGATGGCCTCGACGATCCAGTCACCCTCGGCCAGGTTGTGATCTGCTTCGAACCGTCCCTCGGCTGTTTTTCTGAGCGTGAGGTGGAAGTCTTCGTGATCTCCGACGGGTCGCTTGAAATTCAGCACGACGTCGTCGACGGCCGCAGGCGCGCCGCTCTTGTCGTGAATGTCGTAGCGGATCTGATGCCCTCTTATGGAGAGATCGCCCGCGACGCCGGAAGCGGCCATTGCCTTCATCGCCGCCGCTTTGCGGTTGAACTCCTGACTGGCGACATAGGTATTTTCCACGACCAGACCGCTCCAGCTGGAGGAAGCATAGAAGGCCATGGTGACATTCACCGCGATCACAACAGCGAAGAAAGTCGAGGTCGCAACCAGCATGTGCAGGCCTGTAAAACCTTGGGCAGAGGTCTTCATTTGGTGTCTCCCGGTGCATTGAACGCCGCGCGGTAGGCTGCCCGATCGGCATGATCGGTATCTTCGATAACGAACAGAAATTCATTGATCGGGGCTCCGGTAGGCTTGCGCGTAACGAAGACCTTGAGCGTCGTGGCCGCGTCGGGTTCGGCATAGACTGTAAAGCTGCGAGCGTCTTCCTTGCCGAACTCGGGAATACGCATCGTCGCCCCCTCCAGCCCGACCAGGCTTATGTTCACATCCCTGGGCTTCGGCACCATGTTCAGGATACGAAGCGTGTAACCATTCCGCAGCGAGCCGTCGCTTTCCAGAACATACTGGGGGTTTCGGTCGTGAACGACGTTGAGTTCAAGGCGCTCCCGAAAGGTGAGATGGACGAGCATGGCCACGCCGACCGACGCCCAGGCGACTGCGTAAAACACGGTTATCGGACGAAAGATGATGCGCCAGTTGAAGTGCCGGATCGCCGGAACGAAAGTCCCATCATCGTTTCGAACCCTCGACGGCTGGACGGCTGTTCTCCCTACCCTGGTGGCAAGCGACATGTTGCTCGAGTATTCGCTCAGGGTGGCGTAGGCTATCAGGCCGCGAGGCTTCCCGCGCTTCTCCATACGACCGTCGCAGGCGTCGATGCAAAGCGCGCATGTGATGCACTCCATCTGCTGCCCGTTGCGAATGTCAATTCCCATCGGACACACGGCCACGCAGGCATTGCAATCGACGCAATCCCCGACCGGGATGCCCCTGGCTCGCGCGCTCTTGGGATACCGCGACCGCTGCTCGCCCCTCCAGGCATTGTAGGTGACGACGAGAGAATTTTCGTCGAGCATCGCACCCTGGATGCGTGGCCAAGGGCACATATAGGTGCACACCTGCTCTCGCATGAGACCGCCTAGCACATAGGTGGTTGCGGTAAGGATGGCGACGGTCGTGTAGGCGGCTGCAGGAGCGTGGCCGGTGAACAGCGAAACAAGCAGGCTCGGCGCGTCGGCAAAATAAAAGATCCACGCTACCCCCGTGACTACGCCTATCAGCAGCCAGATCGAATGCTTGACGACGCGCTTTCTCAGCTTGGCAAAGCTCATTGGCCTAGCGTCAAGCTTCATTCGCGCGTTTCGATCGCCTTCGATCGCACGCTCGACGACGAGAAAAAGATCAACCCAGACCGTCTGCGGACAAGCGTAGCCGCACCATGCGCGGCCAACCGCGGAAGTGACGAGAAACAGGCCGAGGCCCGCCATGACGAGGAGACCCGCTACATAGTAAAATTCCTGAGGCCAGATTTCGATGAAGAAAAAGAAGAAGCGCCGTGAGGAAAGGTCGATGAGGATTGCCTGGTCAGGCGCGTAAGGCCCGCGATCCCAGCGAATCCATGGCGCGAGATAGTAGATGCCGAGCGTAACCAGCATGACGATCCACTTGAACCGACGGAACCGTCCCTCTGCACGCTTGGGAAAGACCTTCTTCCGAGGAGCGTAGAGAAGCTGCCGGTTGCGACGGGCGTTGACTGGCTCGCCACTGAGCCTTTTGATGTATCGGGATCTGGTGCGGTGCGGAGGTTCATGGGGCCTAGCGGACTTCATCTGCCGTTGTCCCATCTGCTGCGCATCTGCCCTTGATGCAGATCAAGAGACAAGGCCTTCCCGCGAAAGGAAAACGCCATGGAGAGAGGGCGTGGCTTTGGGGGGCTGCGGGGAACAAGCAACCACGCTGGAACGTCCTCGACAAGGCTATTGCAACCGGCTTGTCTGCTCGTGGTCTTTGAGGCAGGTCCAACTGATGATCGACCTGCCGATCTTTGCCGGATCTTCCTGATTGGAAGGGGGCGGCGTGGCCTTGCCGCGTCGTGCCGCGTGATCGTATCGTGGCGCGCGGCGTGCCATAGAGATCGAGGATCGGGTTGTGGCCGTGAGCTGTCATGGTTTTCTCCTCACGTCCCGCCGCCGAGCGAATGGACGAAAATCGTAAGTTCCTTGACCGTCGTATCGCCGAGGCGCCCTTCCCAGGCAGGCATGACGCCATGCTTGGGAGCGGCCACCTGACGGATGATCGCATCCTCGCCGCGTGCCTTCAGCCAGATCGCATCGGCGAGATCCGGCGCGCCCATTTCGGCTTTTCCTTTGGCGTCGTCGCCGTGACATGCGGCACAGTTATCGACGAAGACCTGTTTTCCGGCCTCTGCGAGACCGGGGTCCGACGGTGTATTGGTCAGTCCCCAGACGTAAGCCGCGACCTGCCTTGTCTGGAGGGGATCCAGAACATCGGCAAAGGGCGGCATCTCGGAAGCATGAGTGTCCGTATCCTCGTTGAAGCGAATTCCATGCGCGATCGTCGCTTGGATGGCATCCAGGTCTCCACCCCACAGCCAATCGTCGTCGTTGAGGTTCGGAAATCCCGGGCCGCCGCTTGCTCCCGAGCCATGGCACGGCGCGCAGTTCACCTTGAATGCAGATGCGCCGCCGGCGACCGCGAATTCGCGAAGAGCAGAATCGGAATCGATCTCGTGCACCGTCTTGGCGGCGATCAGATCACGCAGCGTCGTCTGCGATGCTTTGGCCTGATCCAGGTTCTGCTGCAACTCGGCGCGGCTGGAGAAACCCAGCATGCCCTTGGTGGCGTCGGTAACCATCGGGATCGCGGGATATGCGATCGCATAACCCAAGGCCCAGACGATGGTGGCGTAGAAGGTCCACACCCACCAGCGGGGCATCGGATTGTTGAGTTCGCGGATGCCGTCCCATTCATGTCCGGTCGTTTCGACGCCGCTAAATTCATCGATATGTTTTTCCGACATCTCAATCGTCCTTCAAGGGAATATCGGCGGCTTCTTTCGCCGTTTGCTTGCTGCCTGGGCGAAGGGTGAACACAACCGCGCCGACGAAGAATGCCGCCATTGCCAAAAGGCCCCAGCTGTCAGCGAAGTGTCTCATTGCAGTGTAGGTTTCCATGGATCACCTCATCGGTAGCCGGTCGCGTCGTCGTAGGTCGAGAAATCGACCAACGTTCCGAGCATCTGCAGGTAGGACACCAGGGCATCCATTTCGGTCAGCGCAGCAGGATCGCCGTCGAAATCGCCGGTCTTCGCCTTCGGATAGCGGGCAAGCAGGGTCGTCCTATCTGCGTTCGGATCGGCTTGGGCCTTCATGTCGGCCTCCGCATTCGCCAGCATGTCGTCGTTGTAAGGCACGCCCACGTCCTCGTTGGCCTTTAGGTCCATTCCCACGTCCTTGACCGTCACCCTCTGCTCTTTGAGGAAGGCGTAACTCGGCATGATCGACTCCGGCACGACCGCCCGTGGATCCGCGAGATGCTGGACATGCCATTCGTTGGAGTAACGTGCACCGACACGCGCCAGATCCGGCCCGGTTCGCTTGGATCCCCATTGGAAAGGATGATCGTACATGGACTCGGCCGCGAGCGAATAATGGCCGTAACGTTCGACCTCGTCGCGGAACGGCCTGATCATCTGGCTGTGGCAGAGGTAGCAGCCTTCGCGGATGTAGATGTTCCGGCCGGCCAATTCGAGCGGCGTATACGGCCGCATGCCTTCCACCTTTTCAATCGTATTCTGCAGGTAGAACAGCGGTGCGATTTCGACGATGCCGCCGATGCTCACGACGAGCAGCGAGCCGACGAGAAGAAGCGTCGCGTTCTTCTCGAGGATCTGATGTTTATCTAGTATCGATGCCATGTCTCACCTCATTCGGCAGGCTGTGGTTGGGGCACGAAAGTGGTTGGGATTGCAGCTTCGTCGCGCAAGTGGCCGCGGATCGTCATGAACACGTTCCAGGCCATGACGAGACCGCCTGCCAGGTAAAGCGTTCCGCCGATCGCGCGCAGCACGTAGTAGGGGAACATCGCCGCGACTGTCTCCGCGAAGGAATAGACGAGGAAGCCCTGAGAATTGTACTCGCGCCACATCAGCCCCTGCTGGATGCCGGCAACCCAAAGCACGGCGGCGTAGACGACGATCCCGAGGGTTGCGAGCCAGAAGTGCCAGTTGACCATCCGCAGGCTGTAGAGACGCTCGCGTCCCCATAGCTTCGGCGTCAGATAGTAGATCGCCCCGAAGGTGATCATACCCACCCAGCCGAGGGCGCCGGAATGCACGTGGCCGATCGTCCATTCGGTATAGTGGCTGAGCGAATTGACGGTTTTCACCGACATCATCGGGCCTTCGAAGGTCGACATGCCATAAAAGGCAATGGCGACGACCATCATACGGATGATCGGATCGGTGCGGATCTTGTCCCAGGCGCCCGAAAGGGTCATGAGGCCGTTGATCATGCCGCCCCAGGAGGGCATCCAGAGCATGATCGAGAAGACCATGCCGAGCGTCTGGGCCCAGTCGGGCAGTGCCGTGTAGTGCAGATGATGCGGGCCGGCCCAGATGTACATGAAGATCAGCGCCCAGAAGTGGATGATCGAAAGCCGGTATGAATAGACCGGTCGGTTGGCCTGCTTCGGCACGAAATAATACATCATTCCCAGGAAGCCGGCGGTGAGAAAGAAGCCGACGGCGTTGTGGCCGTACCACCATTGGGTCAGCGCGTCCTGGACACCCGAGGAGACAGAATAGCTCTTGGAGCCAAGGAACGAGGTGGGAACCGCTAGGTTGTTGACCACGTGCAGCATGGCGATGGTGATGATGAAGGCAAGGTAGAACCAGTTTGCTACATAAATGTGCGGCTCTTTGCGCTTCAGGATCGTCCCAAAATACACAGCTAGGTAGGCCACCCAAACGATGGTCAGCCAGAGGTCGACGTACCACTCAGGTTCGGCATATTCACGGCCTTGGGTGATTCCGAGAACGTATCCGGTCGCAGCCATCACAATAAAAAGCTGGTAGCCCCAGAATACGTACCAAGCCAGGCTGCCGCCGAAAAGACGTGCGCGACAGGTGCGTTGCACCACGTAGAACGATGTCATGATGAGCGCGTTGCCGCCGAAGGCGAAGATGACCGCCGACGTATGAACGGGCCGCAGCCTCCCGAAATTGAGATAAGGGGCGATGTTGAGGTCGGGATAGGCAAGTTGCAGCGCGATGATCACGCCAACCAGGAAGCCGACCACGCCCCAGAATACCGTGGCGATCAAGCCATACCGTATCACCTCGTCGAAGTAGCCGGACTTATCGGCGTTACGCTGTTGGCCTGCCGGCGAAAATTCAACCTTGCTGACCATCAGCACAGCCCCCATAACGAGGCAGAGGCAAAGTATGCCCATATGAACCGCAAAGAGATGATCATGCGCGAATGCGGCTAGTAGCAGCGCTAGAAACGCCGCGACCGCGATCACCATCGTTTCCGTTGTGTAATTCATGATGTCGTCCCCAGTACGCCGACGACCGCGTCGCGGCCGTCTTTCTCGCCAGGACTGTCATGAAGCCGCGAATTGCGCCTTGATCTGCGTCAACGAGAGGTCGGGAAAACGGGACTGCGCTACGATTATAATACAATGGGTCGTTTAGTCGTTCGGCACATTGCAACTGTCCTGACATCACGCTGGGTGTGTTAGATCACGTTTTTGTGGTGGATCAGTTCTCCCGGATTGGCGGAACGCGTGATGGGCCAGGTGTTATAGACGAGCGCACGACGACAGATGCAGCCCATCAAACAATGTCAGAGTTTGCTGACGCGCTATAGGATCAACCTGAGGAAGGTGGCCGGAAGAAAAATTATGTTTTTGGCCGACATGCCGTAGGAAACGCCGAATTTAGGGCGCTGCACCCTTGAGGTGAGATGTCCAGAAGGAGGGCTTAGGAAATCGTTGCTAACATCGGCTGGGATACATGTTTCGAGCGGCAACTTGTCGACGGCGTGCAAGCCCGGCGTATAATCAATGAAACACGAGCCGATTGGAAGCAAGCTGCGCGCTTCGCTCGATCGTGTCAGAAACGCCGCTACGGGTGAGCGGCATTATTGTTCCTCTCTATGTTGGTTGTCTGGTCAAAAAGGGGGCCGCCAACACCTGGTTCGCCAAGATAGGTGGAAGTCTCCGATTCGATCAGAGCGTTCCGCAGGGAGCGTTCTCCTCTCGTCGTACAGGGCTGCGCGAGTCGTCCGGCGGCTGGAAGTTGCGCCGAAGACCAACCGCAATGCCATCAAATGGAGGCGCTAGTCATATGCCACCGCGGCGCGGACTGCCGCCAGCCGCATCAATGACCGCGAATGCGAGCTCAATACCTTGCGATGGGTTCTGGCGACCAGCAAGCACTTCATGATCGAGCCTGAGTCAGACAACGATATGCTGGCGCACCGGAGTCGAAGGCTATCAACGTCAGCCGCATTGGACTGCCTCGTCTTCAATAACGGGAAAGCGCCGATCCGGAACCTACAACCCTATCCGTATTCACCGGTCGGGTCTGTCCGCGCCCTGTCCGTGCGATGAAGACTGCATGTTGAACTCGACGATGTGCTGGGTTATCAGAGCGGTGGAACAGGCGATCGCCGCCAGCGATCAAATGGCTACCAAGTCGACGCGTCCCTGGGCGATGGCCAGATCAAGCGATTTCGCCGCCGCCTCCATTCGGGCGTCGCTTGTGGCGCTGTTTAGTCGTTCTCTATCACAAGATCGCCAATGGCTGCAGGATGCATTTGTTCGTGGATGTTTTGCGCATGTGCCATGGCGCTCTCGTAGTCAACGTGAAGGTGGACGCGCGACATCGCGCCATTAAGCTCGGTCACCACGACCTTTGATCCGATGGCGACGGCGCGCGTGCCTCCCGTTTCGACGAGGCGCATCGCGAAATCGATGTCGGTTATGATGCAAAGGCAGGGCCTGCCGTCCTCTTCAAAGCATATCGAGCTAATATCGTGTTGATCAAGAAAGACACAGAGAGCATCGCGTTCTGCAACACTCGCGACAGCTAATACTGCTGTGTCGCGTGCTACTGTCACGGATCTGGAGTATTCGTGGCCTGTGATGACTGTGCCCGTCGCCGCTCCGTTATTAGTCAGTGCTTTGCACACTATGGTGACTGCGTGCTTATTAGCATAATCCACTGCCCTGTGGTGCAGCACCTTTGCGCCCTGTCGCGACATCTGCGCGATTGTCCCATACCCAATCTTCGGGATTAATCGTGCCCCTGGTACAAGATGAGGATCTGCCGTGTAGACGCCCTTAACATCTGAATATATTTCGCACACTTGCCCTCCCAACATAGCCGCGATCACGACCGCTGTCAGATCGGAGCTGTTTCTGCCGAGAAACGTTAGTCTGCCAGACTCATCAACTGCCTGACCACCCGCGACAACGACAATGTCATGCTCCTGAAGTGCAGCCCTGATTGGCTGAGGATCGACGCTTTCAACTGAGGCGCGACCGAAGTCCGAATTTGTGCGTATCCCTAGGACATAGCCGTTCAACGACGTTACGGGAATCCCAAGGCGACTGACCGCAGCTTCCAACAGGCACGCACTCAGCATCTCGCCGATAGCAAGCGTCGCATCGAGATTCGATGGCGTTGCTTCCCTATTGACGCCAAGCACGGTTGATTTCAGCTCGTCGGTCATTCCAGACATTGCGCTGACCACGGCAACTATCTTGCTTCCTCCTTCAGCTCGCAGCTCAGCTAAATACCGAGCAACTCGGGCATAATGGCAAGGGTCTCGAAAACTCGAGCCCCCGAATTTGACAATAGTCGTCTTCATGATTCACCGATCAAATTTTTGGCGATCGCAAGCTGTGCGATGAGGAGTGCGTTGAGTGCGGCCCCAACCTGAACGTTGTCGGCTACAACCCACATCCACAGCCCGCGCGGGTTCTCTGGATTAACTCGGACCCGTCCGACGTGAACATCTGCAGGATCTCCCAGATAGCGCGGCGTTGGATATCCGTCAGCATAAAGTCGAACACCTGGTTCATTTGCCAGGAGCTCATGGACCTGTTCTAGTCGAACATGTTCGTCAAACTCGACGTATACCGCCTCGGAATGACCCGTCTTTACCGGCACTCTGACGCAGGTGGCGGCTAACTGCAGATGAGGCATACCGAAGATCTTCCGTGACTCTTGAACCAGCTTGCGTTCCTCAAGAGCCACGCCTTCGCGGGAAATCTGTCCGATCTGCGGTATGACGTTGAATGCAAGAGGGACAGGGAAGCTCTCCGCAGCGGGTCCGGTGCTCCCCTCGAGCCAGGCTTTGACACCGTCTTCCAGCTCCTTAATCCCGCGCAGGCCAACTCCTGAGGCGGCTTGAAAGGTGGTCAAAAGAACCTGGCTAATGCCGAACGTCGCTATCAACGGTCGCAGTGCCCGAACCAGCTGTATCGTGGAGCAATTTGGATTTGCTACTATTCCAGACGGTGGACGAACCGTAAGTGAACACGCGTTAACTTGTGGTACGATGAGGGGTACGTCAGGCCTCATTCGAAAGGCATTCGAGTTATCAATCACCAAGGCTCCTTGGGATGCGAACCGAGGTATCCATACGCCGCTTACGTCGCCGCCTGCAGAGAAGAATGCAATGTCGGTTTTGGTATCACCGATATCGCTAATGTCGCGGAGTGCCTCAACCTGGTATGTTTGGTCTCGAAACTTGAATTGGCGCGCACCCGAACTGGAGGCGAACATCCGCAGTCGGTTGACCTTAATCTCACTTTTTTCCAATAACTTGATCAGGGCCGTTCCGACCGCCCCGGTTGCTCCAACGATAGAAATATCTAATGGTCTCATGAGTACCTCATTTAGACGCTCGTGGTTGGATCTTGCTTTCAATATTCGAAGCTCGCTTCGGCCGCCCAAGGATGTAACTGGAAGTCTGTCGTCGCGGCTTGATGCACAGTTCAATGCCTCCTCTCTTCAGATCGTTGGACTTTCGACCTGGTGTTTCCTGCAATAATTGCCTCCGAATGGCAGATTGGACGCCTAGAAAGGTCTTCGCGTCGCCAGCCGGATTTGCTTTCAGGAAGCTGCCATGCGGCCTTCTCCACGTCTTCGAACCGATGCGATAGTCTCGCAATTTGGACGGTGCCGGCGGCTTCTAGCGCTCGGAACGGAATTCAAGATTCGTGCGGTGAAAGATGATCAACGGCGATATGAGTCTGGCAGTTCTTTGGACAGACGCGGGCGCACGCTCCGCAGCCGATACAGCGGCCGGGATAATCAATGACCATGATGACCCGACTGAGTTCACCATTAAAGTCGTCCTCGCCATCGCAGGCACCGAGCATGTCGCCTGCTTCATCGATGCCGTAGGGATGCATGACCTCGCGTGAGCAGACCTTGAAGCAGCGACCGCAGCCAATGCAGGTCGCAGGGTTGATCGAATTCAAATATTCCGGCATCCATTGGGATCCGTCGCGAGTCACGCATGAGCTTGTCATAGATTCCTCCAATTTAGCGAGTTCTGCCGATGGCAAATGTGACAGCCGAAGGCCCCCCGATTGCCAGACAAAAACGAGTTGGCAGCTGTCTACAATCTTTGCCCAGCGCAGCCTCACCTTCGCTTCGATGTCTTTCGATCTTGTCGGAGATATTCTCGATCCCGGCGGCTTCCACGAAGGTCCGCGTGTCGCTTGTCTCGTCGTAGGTGGCAAATAGTCTGACCGATGCAAACCGCGCTGTCAGTCCCTTCATATCTTGCGTGACGATCGCAATTCGCAGAGCGCCTGCCGGCAGTTTCGGCCGCTGTTGCTGGAGTCTCCCATTGAAGAGTGAGAGGCGACGAATTGATCTCATTTGCGATTCCCGCCTGTCGGTTGGGTCAACTGGACCGTGGGTTCGGAGGGTGGTTGGCCTGAATGATGTTTGCGAGGTCAAAGATCACATCGCGGGTTCCCCGGTATAATATTGTAAGCTTTTGCTGGCTGCCGACGCGGTCGAAAATTGGCAAACCAAGCCGCATCAGCGGAACGCCGAGGCGTTTGGCAGCTTCCCGGCCGTGCGAGTGTGTGGCGATAAGATCGGCCGTTGCGGCGAGACTCTCCAGATCGCTGAGATCACCGACTTTGACGGTGTTCGCCGGTACCATCTCGAGTGCCTTCGAAGTGCCGGTCGTGGCGACTGCGACCGCAATTTCCGCACCCATGGCAGTAAAAAGATTGGAGAACTGGAAAAGCTGATCCGGCTCGGAGGCGATTGCGATCTTCTTGCCTGCCATATGGAAATGTCCGTCGAGCATCGCATCCTGCAGCTGCATTCGATTGCGGCGGACGTTGAGCGGCGCCTGTTTCCGTGACAGAGCGGCAAGCACGCGAATAAAGCGATCGACGTTCTCTAGGCCCGTTAGCGATCTAAACAGGACGTATGGGACGCGGGTCAGTCTCTGTAGCGCTTCAGCCGGTCGCCGCATATGCTCACCGATTGCGATACACTGCATCGCAGTACCAAGATCGCGGATTTCCTGCACTTTCGTGCCGCCATATGTGGTCGGCATCCATTCTTCGGGGATGGACCCGTCGAGCGCTCCCGACACATCGGGAAGGATAACCGGATCGAGCCCGAAGCTTACGGCCGTCTCGCGCAAATGTTCAATATCAGCAACTGTTAAGTTGCAGCCAGGCAAGATCGCGATCTTGCCTGCATCTCGATACTGCTTTTCAGGTCGTGTTATTGCCTCGATCATGGCGGTAACAGCTTTAGACCAACCTTCCTCTATGGCGCCGTCAAAGTCCGGCGTGTTGGCGAGTACCACTTCGGTGCCCACAAGTTCTATCGCCCGCTTGCGTTTTATGTTTTCGACGTCACCGGCGACATCCTCGTCGCGGGCCTCTACCGATGCGGTCGTGCATATCCCGATCAGTCGTGGTCTTGTGCGGGCTTTGAGGCTGAGAATTGCCTCTTCGAGACGATCCGCGCCGCCGACGATTATCGCGGTTTCGTTCATCGCCGTCGTTTGCAGCGGGATCGCTTCATTGAAATGCCTCACGAGCAGTGCGAGCGCGAAGCTCGTACATCCCTGGCTGCCATGGAGCAGAGGTATTGCGCCGTCGACGCCGAGAAAGGCGAAGGCAGCACCAAGCGGCTGAGACGACTTCAGGGGGTTGACCGCCGCCGACTTATTTTGAGATACGACGCGTGCCATAGTACGACCTCAACATTTTTTGCGAGTGATCTCGCGGTTTTGGTTCGACGCGCTTACGCTTCTCTTTTAGCTCGTTTTTAAACGACCAAGGCCGGCTCCCATGGCGCCGGCTCGCGCACCTGCGGCCACATCGGATTGTGGATTGCCAGGTCAATTTGTCGAGCAAGTTGCACCATTCCCTCATAGCCAGCGTAAGCGTGATGACGCTCCTGGTTGATGTCGAGCCAGGGCAGTTTTGCCTTTAGCGCTATATACTGGGTGCGTCCGCCCGACAGCATGATGTCAGCCTTTCTCTCGAGTAGAAGCGAGAAAAGTTCGCGCGGCGACATCGAATCGAACAGGAGGTTCTCCTCCTTCAGGGTCTGTTTCACTCGCTCTCTATCTTCGAGCGTCGATTTCTTGACTGATGTGCCGACGATCTCCATGCCGATCTCCATCAAGGCATGGACGACCGACCATGATTTCACGCCGCCTGTATTTAGAAGCACGCGCTTGCCCTCAAGGCGAGGTCGGTAGGCTTCCAGCCTCTTCCACACTTTTTCCTCTTCTTCCGCTACAAGGATTTCCGTGCGACGCAAAAGCGAGGGGTCGGCACCTTTCCTTACAAGCAGATCGGCGATCCGCCGGAGCGCCTCCGAGGTGCCGGAAATGCCATAGAAGGAGCCCTCAAAAAATGGAATGTCCCAGCGTTCCTGCATCTTACGTGCCAAAGCAACGAACGCTGTCGAACACACCGTCATCGCTGCGCGTGAGCGGTGGGCGGAGGCGACGTGCAGGTATCGCGCGTCTCCCGGGATACAGGCGCGGACGCGGATGCCGAGCTTATCCAAGAGCGGCTTCACCAGCCAGAACTCACCCGAGAGGTTAAATTCGCCGAGTATGTTGATATCGCAAACGCTTGGTTCATCGGCCTCCACGGTACCAATGACATGCTTTAGTAGCGCCTCGCCCGCTAGCTTGTTGCCGAGGTTCTTAGATCCGAGGAAGCCTGGCGCATTGACCGGCACCACTGGTAACGCAAATTCGTCCGACGCTCGCTTGCAAAGAACCTCGATGTCGTCGCCGATCATCGCCGTTATGCAGGTTGAATAGACGAAGATTGCCGCGGGCGCATACCCCTCCTTGATTTCCCGGATTGCTTTAAAGAGCTTCCGTTCACTGTGGCCCATTACGATGTCGATTTCCGTAAGATCAGTCGTGAAGCTCGTGCGCCAAAGTGTTGGACCTGACGAGGCAGTGCCACGGTTGTCCCAGGAATTTCCCTCGCAGGCGAGCGGTCCGTGAATCAGATGCGCGACATCGGTAATCGGCTGCAGTGCGACCTTGGCGCCGTCGAAAGCGCAACCGCCGACAGCCGTTCCCGGGGCCATTGGCCTCGCGCAATTCTTTCGGCGCGCCTTAGGACCCTTGCCGCCGCTCCTTTCACTCGCTAGCTCGTGGAAGGCATCTTTGATTTTGGCGTTGGGCGAGGACATTCGTCTGCCTTCATATCTGGTTTGAGAGATAGGCCGCCTGGCCGGCCGCCGCTCTTAGCGAGTGAGGTCATACGAATAGTCTGTCACACCGGCGTGCATTGTTTCGCGATCGAGGTTGTCGAAGATCTTGTCGAGGATCGCGGTCAAAAGACGCAGTCCGCCCTGGTAGCCCATGAGGGGGAATCGATGATGATGGTGCCGGTCAAAAATTGGAAAGGTCAGCCGAACCAGTGGGGTACCGGTGTCCCGTTCGAGATACTTCCCATAAGAATTGCCTATCAGGAGATCCACGGGCTCAGTGAAAAGTAGCGAGCGCAGTGCCCAGAGATCTTTGCCTGGCCAAACCTGTGCATTCTTCCCGAAGGGCGAGGATGCGAGGAGTTCCTTCATCTCGTCCTCCCAAGCTGAGGTGCCGTTAGTGGCAAGGCAGTGGGTTGGCTCGCCGCCGGTTTCCATGATGAAGCGCGCCATCCCATAGACGAAATCTGGATCGCCGTAGATCGCGTATTTTTTTCCATACAGCCAAGCTTGGCTGTCCGCCATCGCGTCGATGAGTCGCCCGCGCTCCAGACGGATCACCTCGGGAATTTCTCTCGTGGAAATGTCAGATATCGCCATCAGGAGTTCGTCGGTAGCTTCGACGCCAAGAGGATAGCGGAAGGAGGTCGTCGCTTGTCCAACGGCTCTGCAGTAATCCAGCGTCTTGCGAGTGTTGTAATATTGCAGGGACAACGTCCCCTCCGCGTTCAACGCCGCCTTCACGTCATTGATTTTGGTCCCCCCGTCATACATACGAAAGTTACCATCGGAGGGGGTATCGAACTGATCTGATGCGTCCTGGATGAACATGTAAGTCACTTGCATCAAGTCGAGCAGGCGTTTTAATTCGCGATTGTTCCCAACGCAGAAGCCATCAAATCCAGGAATGATGTTAATAGAAGCGGTGGCTTCACTTCGCGCGGTGCCCTTCCAGAAATTCTCCAGCACACCTTTTACCATGCTGTCGTAGCCATCGACATGGCTGCCGACAAAGGCTGGTGTGTGGGCAAAGGGGACATCGAAATCGCGCGGGACCGAACCTTCACTTTTGGCATTTTCGATAAAACCATGCAGGTCATCTCCGATGACCTCTGCCATACATGTGGTCGACACCGCGATCATCTTCGGGTTATAGAGCTTGTACGTGTTGGCGAGACCGTCGACCATATTTTTCAGGCCACCAAAAACAGCCGCGTCTTCTGTCATCGATGACGAGACCACCGATGACGGCTCCTTGAAATGGCGCGATAGGTGCGATCTGTAGTAGGCAACGCAACCTTGGCTGCCATGGACGAACGACATCGTTCGCTCGAATCCCGCCGCTGCGAACACCGCACCGAGGGGCTGGCAGGCTTTGGCTGGATTGACGACAAGGGCTTGGCGGGCCAAGTTTTTCTCTCGGTATTCCCAGCTCTTCGTGAATTCGCGCTGGTCCGACACGACCTGATCCGGGTGTGGGCACTCGAATTTCAGCTTTTTTTTGGCCAACATCTTCCTGTATTCCGGCTCGCAGAATAGGGGCGCGTGGTCGAGAGTTTTCTCAGCTGACTGCGGCATAGGGTCACCTCTTTCGATCTGGCCGCGGCTCAAGGGCGGTCCAGAAACATGCGTCGTTTAAGCCGTTGCGCGTTTACGCGCGAACGCTATGTTCTCACCCAGCAACCGCCGCCAAAATGCGGTCATTTTTCCAGGGCGCGTCGTAGAGACCCCAAACTGGATTGTTGATGGCCATGTCCATGTCCCGAGCGAAAATTGCGAAGCCGTCATAACCGTGATACGGACCAGAATAGTCCCAGGAGTGCATCTGACGGAATGGAATGCCCATTTTCTGCACCGGGTATTTTTCTTTAACGCCGGACCCGACGAGATCGGGCCGAATTCCCTCAATGAATTTCTCAAGTTCATAGCCAGTCACATCGTCGTAGATCAGCGTGCCATCTTTTACATAATGGCCAGTGCGCTGATAGTCGTCGCCGTGACCGAATTCGTAACCGGTTCCTACGATTTCCATCCCGAGGTCCTCATAGGCGGTGACGACGTGACGAGGACGCAATCCCCCGACGTAGAGCATCACCCGTTTGCCGGAAAGGCGCTGCCAGTATTTGTCGATTACGGCCCAAACGAGGGGTTGGTATTTGGCTATGACCTTTTCGGCTTTTTCTTGGATCTCCGGCCCGAAGTGTTCGGCAATGTTGCGCAGCGAGGCATCGATTTGGGAGTGTCCAAAGAAATTATATTCCATCCAAGGGATGCCATATTTTTCCTCCATGTGCCTGGAGATGTAATTCATCGACCGATAGCAGTGAATGAGGTTGAGTGCCGCTCTCGGCGCGCGCTCCACTTCGGCGAGAGTTGCATCTCCGGACCAGTTGCCGACCACGCGCAATCCGATCTCCTCGAGCAGGATGCGTGAGGCCCATGCGTCGCCGCCAATGTTATAGTCGCCTATGACATTTACGTCGTAGGGACCTGGATCGAATTTTATGTCTTTCTTGTCGAAGACCCAATCTCGAATTGCGTCGTTGGCGATGTGGTGGCCAAGCGATTGCGACACGCCACGGAAGCCTTCGCAGCGTACTGGCACGACGGTCGTCGCGTGTTCTTTGGCCTTCTTTCGCGCTACGGCCTCAATATCGTCGCCAATCAGACCGATCGGACATTCCGATTGTAGGGTGATGCCATTGCTTAGCGGGAAAAGTTCAGCAATCTCATCGATGACCTTTTCCAGTTTCTTGTCACCACCGAAAACGATATCTTTTTCCTGAAAATCAGATGTAAATTGCATCGTCACGAATGTGTCGATGCCTGTCAGACCGACGTAATAGTTGCGACGTTGCGACCAGGAATATTGACCGCAACCCACAGGCCCGTGTGAAATGTGAACCATATCCTTGATTGGTCCCCAGACGACACCTTTTGAACCGGCATAGGCGCAGCCGCGTATCGTCATCACGCCTGGAACAGACTTGATGTTCGACTTTACCTCGCATTCGCTGATCGCGTTTGCGTCCGTTTCGCTCGTTGCAACGCTAAGGTGTTTACTGCGGCGCTTCGCTGCTTTGCCCGGATATTGCGACAGCACGTCTGCAATAAGCTTCGCATGGAAGTCACTGTCATTGTCGTATTTGAGGCTCATTGACACTACCCCTTAGAAAATCCGGATGTATCCTCACGGCGAAACCTCCCTCACGAGACGGCGGGCGCCTTGCGTGTCGCTGCGCGTCAGTGTGATCACTGGGCAGCTATCAACTTGGCATCCCTTGCTTGAAGTTCGGCAAGCATCTGCTCATCGGTTTTCATGATCCCGAAATCGAGCAGCATGTCCTCAAGTTCTTCCATGGTGATGGGGGTCGGGATGGTGCCTTTGCCCGAATTGTCATGTATTCTTTGGGCAAGTGTCCGGTACTCGGCCGCTTGCTGAGAGTCCGGCGCATATTGGATCACCGTCATCTTTCTAAGTTCTGCATGTTGGACAATGTTGTCGCGTGGCACGAAGTGGATGAGCTTGGAATTGAGTTTGGCAGCCAGCGCTTCGGCGAGGTCGAGTTCGCGGTCGGTCTGACGCTCGTTACAAATTAGGCCACCTAGGCGCACGCTGCCGCCTGCAGCATATTTCAGGATGCCCCTGGCGATATTGTTGGCGGCATAGAGTGCCATCATTTCGCCGGACATGACGATGTAGATTTCCTGAGCTTTGTTTTCACGGATCGGCATCGCGAAGCCGCCGCACACAACGTCACCGAGCACGTCATAAGACACGTAGTCGACATCGTTGTAGGCGCCGTTCTCTTCGAGAAAGTTGATCGACGTGATAACGCCGCGTCCCGCGCATCCGACGCCTGGCTCCGGGCCGCCAGACTCCACGCATTTGATACCTTTATAGCCTACCTTGAGCACGTCTTCGAGTTCAAGATCTTCAACCGAACCTCTCGTTGCTGCGAGATCAAGAACCGTATCCTGGGCCTTCGAGTTCAAGATCAGGCGCGTAGAATCGGCCTTAGGGTCACAGCCGACGATGAGGATCTTCTGCCCATGGTCCACAAGGGCGGCTAGTGTGTTTTGGGACGTAGTGGACTTGCCAATTCCGCCCTTTCCATAGAATGCAATTTGACGCAGAGCTGCCATGTCTGGCGTTCCTTCATGTGTTCGAGGCGGTGCGGTTATCCTGCAACGCGGATGCCGAGGCCGTCCCGCGGCCTCGCAATAGCTCTCAAGATTCGTGCCAAGCGGGCCGATTGAGCTGACGAACAATAATTCGCTGCGATTCCAGTTATGTGGACGTAAAATACGGGATTGAGAACAAGAACGCTTGTCACGTAACCGACAAAGGTGATGACAATGTCGAAATAGATTGTCACCGTCTAAGGGCTAATGAATGGTGGCCCTTTGTGCAATATCTGACCAACCGACAGGATGTCTCTTTTTGGGTAGCTTCTAGAACTATTGTTAGAGCAGCTGCTATCCCATCACCAGACCGGCCGTAACGAATTCTGATCGCCCCCGTAAAGAGTTGTCTTCGGTGAATATTGATGATGATCATGCCATCTAAGCTCGACTGCGCTACGGCGAGTGGGCTACTTGACAAGGAAGACGTCACTCGCGCCTCGACTGGTCCCCTACATAAGGCTAACTTCCTGCTCTGCTGTCGGTCATGATAGTGGCAGTGATGTCAATGAAGCTCTCGCCCCTGCTCACGCGGTCAGCAATCATGACCACTCGACGATGAAGAAGTGAACCGCGCCGGGTTTGCCGGAGGCTCCAACTTCTGAGAAAGTGGAGCCGATATGAGCAAGACAACGAACAAGTTTTCACCGGAAGTCCGCGCCCGAGCCGTGCGGATGGTTTTGGATCACGAAGG
>NZ_JABDWM010000027.1:0-51245 GCF_019685295.1 Rhizobium sp. NLR22b | reverse complement strand
CAACTATCCCACCGTGCCGAAGAAGACCGAGCGGCTGCGCATCACGCCGACACCGCTGCATTCCGACGCCGATATCGCCCATCTGGTCGACGCCCTGCATTCGCTTTGGTCGCGCTGCGCGCTGGCGAGGCACGTCGCCTGATCTAACGATCGCCTGGG
Organism: Rhizobium sp. NLR22b; assembly: GCF_019685295.1. NCBI lineage: Bacteria > Pseudomonadati > Pseudomonadota > Alphaproteobacteria > Hyphomicrobiales > Rhizobiaceae > Rhizobium > Rhizobium sp. NLR22b. The sequence goes on along the minus strand of NZ_JABDWM010000027.1, from coordinate 51,086 downwards.
TTCTCACGCGCCGAATCAGAACCTCCCATCGGAGGTTCTGACGCCGATTGTTTGTTCGTATTCATTAGCTGGACAAGATTATCAGCGCTGCCCTATCGCTCTAGGGGCGAATGATGCAATGCGGTCCCATGGATTCGCATCGGCCGTATCCACGCCTTCCTTCCTGCGATCCACGCCTCACTGCTCCGTCTCTTGAAATGCATGAGAAAACCTTTTCTCACTTGACAGAGAGATTGGTAAAAGCTTTTCTCAAACCAATTCAGCAGGAGGAAGGCCTGAACATATCGGGAGGAAAAAGGGGCAGGATCACCATCCATGAGGTGGCGTCGGCTGCCGGCGTGAGCATCTCGACGGCGTCGAAGGCGCTCAACGACACCGGTCGGATGGGAGCGGAAACACGCGAGCGGGTGAAGCGGATCGCCGGCGAAATCGGATATCGGCCGAATGCGCTGGCGAGAGGTCTTCTCAGCAAACGCAGTTTCACCATCGGGCTGCTGACGAACGACACTTACGGCCGTTTCACGCTGCCTGTGATGGCGGGCATTTCTGACGCTCTCGTCGATCATGGCGTTTCAGTTTTCCTGTGCGCCATTGAAGACGATCCGGCGCTCGCCCAGATCCATGTCGACGCGATGCTGGACAAGCAGGTCGACGGAATCATTGCAACCGGCAAGCGGCTGGACAGGCGTCTGCCTGTCGACCTGTCGAATTTGCATGTGCCTGTCGTCTACGCCTTCACGGAGGGGACGCAGAACAGCGTTACGTTTCGTTCGGATGATGAACAGGGGGCGAGGCTGGCCGTCGAATGGCTCGCAACGATCGGGCGGCGGCGAATTGCCCATATCACCGGACCGGAGGACTTCTTTTCGGTGCGGGAACGGGCAGGGGCCTATCATCAGGTGGCGGGACACGGCGAGCCGGTGCTCTATGGCGTCTGGTCTGAAAGCTGGGGCCATGAGGCGGTCGAACAGCTCTGGAAGAGGCCGGGAGAAAAACCGGATGCGCTCTTCTGCGGCAACGACCAGATCGCCCGGGGTGCGGTGGATGCGCTGCGCGAGCGCGGCGTCAAGGTGCCGCAGGACGTCTCGGTGATCGGCTTCGACAATTGGGAGATTGTCGCGGCCCAGACGCGGCCGCCGCTGACGACGGTGGATATGGAGCTGAAGGAGTTGGGGCGGCAGGCCGGATTGACGGTGCTGGCGCTTGCGGAAGGACGGCCTGTCGAGCCGGGAGTGAGGAAGTTGCCCTGCCGGCTCGTCGTCCGGCGGTCATGCGGAGGTAGGACCCCCGAGGAATGATAATCAGGGAAATGAACAAAGGCGCGAGGAGATGCGCCATATTGGGAGGAGTGTCATGATCAAGCGTCTATTGGCGGCGACCGGCATCGCTACCTTGTGCCTGGTGTCGGCTGCATCGGCTGCCGAGAACGTCGAAATGTGGGTCCGATCGGGGATTGGCGATGCCTTTAAGAAGGTCGTCGAAGCCTATAATTCCAGCCATGAGAACAAGGTCGTGATGACCGAAGTGCCGTTCTCCGAGCTGGTGCAGAAATATGCGACGGCAATCGCCGGCGGACAGGCGCCAGATGCCCTGTCGATGGACCTCATCTACAATCCTGCCTTTGCCGCGGCCGGACAGCTGGAAGACCTGACGGATTGGGCGAAGTCGCTTCCCTATTTCAACTCGCTTTCGCCGTCGCATGTCCGCCTCGGCACCTATCAGGACAAGATTTACGGGCTGCCGCTTTCCGTCGAAACATCGGTCTTCGCCTGGAACAAGGATCTCTACAAGAAGGCCGGTCTCGACCCGGAAAAGGCGCCTGATAACTGGGACGAAATCACCGCCAATGGGGAGAAGATCCGGGCTCTCGGTGACGATACCTACGGCTTCTATTTCTCCGGCGGCGGCTGTGGCGGCTGCATGATCTTCACCTTCACCCCGCTCACCTGGGGTGCCGGCGCCGATATCCTGTCGGCCGACGGCAAGAAAGCGACGCTCGATACGCCTCAGATGCGCAAGGCCATCGATATCTACCGCAACATGGTCAAGAAGGACCTGGTGCCGGCGGGTGCGGCCAGCGACAACGGTACGAACTTCCTGACCTTCACCAATGGCAAGATCGGCCAGCAAAGCCTCGGTGCCTTCGCTATCGGCACACTGGTGACTCAGCATCCCGAGATCAATTTCGGCGTGACCCTCATTCCCGGCGTCGACGGCAAGCCGTCGTCCTTTGCCGGCGGCGACAACTTCGTCATTACCAAGGGCACGAAGAAGATCGACGCGGTGAAGGAGTTCCTTGAATATATCTATTCGATGGACGGCCAGAAGATCATGGCGAAATATGGCAGCCTACCGACACGCGGCGACATCGCCGACAAGGTGCTTGAGGGCCTCGACCCGCGAATGCAAGTCGGCCTCAAGGCGATCAGTGTCGCCAAGACCCCTTATACGCTGCAGTTCAACGACCTCATCAACAGCGCCAATGGTCCGTGGGCAAGCTTCACCAACGCGGCGATCTTCGGCGACGACGTCGACGGTGCGTTCTCCAGCGCCCAGTCGGAAATGCAGTCGATCATCGATAGCGGCCAATAACTCTCCCAAGGCCGCGGCCGGGGAGCGGTGGCAGCTTCCCGGCCAATTTCCATAGACAGATGCGGAGCGATTGATGACCGGTTCCGGTTCAGAGACCCTATTGCCTCGGCGCAAGCGTCGGCGCAGATCCAACTGGCGCGGCCTTGCCTACATCGCGCCGGCGATGGCGCTGGTCATCGTCTTCTTCGTCATGCCGGTTCTCTTCACGGGGTGGATGAGCCTTCATAACTGGCCGCTGATGGGAGCGTCGCGCTGGATCGGCTTCAACAATTATTTCCGCATGTTCAACGATACTCGTTTCATGGCGGCACTGAATTTCACCGCCTATTACACCGTGATCGTCACCATCGCGATCTTCGCCATCGCCTTTCCGCTGGCCATCTTCGTCGAGAGGGATAGGCAGTTCGTCAGCGCCTACCGCACGATCATCTTCCTGCCTGTTGTGGTCGGCCTTGCCACAGCCTCGCTGCTCTGGGTCTGGCTTGCCAATGTCGATAGCGGTTTCATCGGCCCGGCCTTGAAGGCACTCGGTCTTCTGGAAAAGAGCCCCAATCTGCTTGCGACCTTCGACACAGCCTTCCTGACTGTTGTGGTGATGGTCGTCTGGAAGATCGCCGGCTTCACCATGATCATTCTGCTGACCGGGCTGCAGGCCATTCCGTCCGAGCTGACGGAGGCAGCCCGCATCGACGGCGCCGGCCGCTGGCAACGTTTCCGGCATCTGACGCTGCCGCTGATGCGTAAGACGATCGCGCTGGCGTTGATCGTCTCGGTCACCGGCTCGATCCTCGCCTTCGACCAGTTCTACATCATGACGGCCGGTGGACCGCAGAACAAGATGATCTCGGTGGTCTATTACATCTTCAACCAGTCCTTCGTTTCGTTCAATCTCGGTTACGGCGCAGCGCTTTCGATCGCGCTTCTCGCCATCCTGGTCGCCATCAGCATCGTGCAGCTCTGGCTGCTTCGCGTCGGGGAGGAGCGTCCATGACGACGTCAAGGCAACGCCGCGCCCGCAAGGCCATCCGTACGAAATCGGCCTATCATCTCACCGGCATCGCCATCTCGATCTTTTTCCTGGCGCCCTTCGCGATCACGCTGCTCGCCTCCTTCCGGCCGGGTACCGAAGCCAGCCTGCCGCCCTTGCCGCCGTGGCCGACATCCGGCGTCAGCTTCGATGCCTATGCGCTGCTCGATACGTTCGGGGCCGGCATCTGGCAGCACATGATCAATTCGCTGTTCGTTTCGGTGGCGACCGTCGTGCTGACCGTCGTCGTCAGCCTGCTCGCCGGCTACGGTTTCTCGCGTTACCGGTTTCCGATGAAGAATGCACTCTTTGTGCTGATCATCGCCACGCTGATGATCCCGTTCCAGTCGATCCTGACGCCGCTCTTCATCATCCTGGCAAAACTCGGCCTCAACAATTCGCTGCTCGGGCTGACGCTCGTCTATGTGACGCTGCAGCTGCCCTTCTCCGTCTTCATGATGCGCAACGCCTTTGACGCCGTGCCGAAGGAGATCGAAGAGGCCGCCCGCATCGACGGCGCCCGCGACCTCAGGCTGCTGGCGCGCGTTCTGTTGCCGCTGGTACTTCCAGGCGTCGCGACGGTGGCGATCTTTGCCTTCCTCAATGCGTGGAACGAGTTTCTCGCCGCGCTCGTGCTGCTTTCCAGCAATGAGAAATACACCCTGCCGGTGCTGATGACGGCGGTCCGCGCCGGGCGGCTCGGCGCCATCAACTGGGGAGCGGTGCAGGCCGGTGTCGTCGTCATGACGATCCCCTGCCTGATCGTCTTCCTGCTCCTGCAACGCTACTACATGCGCGGGCTGATGGCCGGCGCGGTGAAATGACCTCGAACAGGATGATTTAAGGCCGGGTCGGTCCTTAAATTCGAATCCTGTTCTAAATTAGAGAGTTAGAGCATGATGTCGTCCGGAAAAACCGCTCACACTTTTCGGCATCATGCTCTAGGGAAAGTGGAGCCCATGACCAAGTCAAGCAACGACCGCCAGTTTCGCCCCGTCGCCGTTCCCGATGTCGAGCTCGGCGGCTTCTGGGGCAAGTGGCAGGATGCCGTCTGCAATTCGACCGCCGAGACCCTGCTCGACCGCTGCGTCGAAGCCGGGATGTTGAAGGCGATCGACGTCAGCCAGCCGAGCCCGGGCGTCGTCATTCCCATCCAGCCCTGGGGCGGGACGACGCAGATGTTCTGGGATTCCGACCTCGGCAAGTCGATCGAGACGATCGCCTATTCGCTTTATCGCCGGCCGAACCCGAAGCTCGAGGCGCGGGCCGACGAGATCATCGACATGTATGAAAGGATGCAGGACAAGGACGGCTATCTGAACGCCTGGTTCCAGCGCGTCGAGCCATCCCGCCGCTGGACCAACCTGCGGGACCATCACGAGCTCTATTGCGCCGGCCATCTCATGGAAGCCGCGGTCGCCTATTATCAGGCGACCGGCAAGCGGAAGCTGCTCGATATCATGTGCCGCTACGCCGATTACATGATCAAGGTTTTCGGTCATGGCGAGGGGCAGATACCAGGCTATTGCGGCCATGAGGAAGTCGAGCTGGCATTGGTCAAACTTGCCCGCGTGACCGGCGAGAAGAAATATCTCGACCTCTCGAAATTCTTCATCGACGAACGCGGCACCGAGCCGCACTTCTTCACGGCCGAGGCTGCTCGCGATGGCCGCAGCGCTGCCGACTTCCATCAGAAGACCTATGAATATGGCCAGGCGCACCTGCCGGTACGCCAACAGACGAAGGTCGTCGGCCATGCTGTGCGCGCCATGTATCTCTATTCCGGCATGGCCGATATCGCCACCGAATACAAGGACGACAGCCTGACGACGGCGCTGGAAACGCTCTGGGACGATCTGACCACCAAGCAGATGTACATCACCGGGGGCATCGGCCCGGCCGCGTCCAATGAAGGCTTCACCGATTATTACGACCTGCCCAATGATACAGCTTATGCGGAAACCTGCGCCTCTGTCGGTTTGGTCTTCTGGGCAAGCCGCATGCTCGGGCGCGGGCCGGACCGGCGCTATGCCGACGTCATGGAGCAGGCGCTCTATAACGGCGCGCTGCCGGGTCTTTCCACAGACGGCAAGACCTTCTTCTATGACAACCCGCTGGAAAGTGCCGGCAAGCACCACCGCTGGAAATGGCACCATTGCCCCTGCTGCCCGCCGAACATCGCCCGTCTGGTGACGTCGATCGGCTCATACATGTATGCAGTTGCCGATGATGAGATCGCCGTGCATCTCTACGGCGAAAGCACCGCCCGGCTGAAGCTTGCCAACGGCGCCGAGGTGGAGTTGGAACAGGCTACCAACTATCCGTGGGACGGCGCCGTCGCCTTCACTGCCAGGCTGAGAAAGCCGGCCCGGTTTGCGCTGTCGCTGCGCATTCCGGACTGGGCGGAGGGCGCAACCCTCAGCGTCAACGCGGCGATGCTCGACCTCGGTGCCCATGTCCGCGATGGATATGCGCGGATCGACCGCGAATGGGCGGACGGTGATAAGGTGGCCCTCTACCTGCCGCTGGCGCTTCGCCCGCAATATGCCAATCCGAAAGTGCGCCAGGATGCCGGCCGCGTCGCCTTGATGCGCGGTCCGCTCGTCTATTGCGTGGAAACAACGGACAATGGCAAAGATCTCAACGCCATCGTTCTGCCCCGCGAACTCCCGGCTGCCGAAACCGTCGTGCTGAAGGACCTCAATGATGCCGTCGCCCTCGATCTCAAGGTCGAGCGTGAGGAAACATCGAATTGGGGCAATTCGCTCTACCGCAAGGCGCCGGCCGAAAGGCGGGTCGCCACCGCACGCTTCGTGCCCTATCATCTCTGGGATAACCGCGCGCCTGGAGAGATGCTTGTCTGGGTCCAGGCGGACAAGTAGGTCGTTTGGGGATGACGAACGGTATGGGCAACAAGAGCGTCGTCCTTCAGGACGTGCGAAAGAGCTATGGCAATCTGCAGGTGGTGCACGGCATAGACCTGACGATCGAGGAGGGCGAATTCGTCGTTTTCGTCGGTCCGTCCGGCTGCGGAAAATCGACGTTGCTTCGCATGATCGCTGGCTTGGAGGATGTGACCGATGGGGAGATCGAGATCAAGGGACGGCTCGTCACCGATCTCGATCCATCCGAGCGCGGCATCGCCATGGTCTTTCAATCCTACGCGCTCTATCCGCATATGAGCGTGCGCGAGAACCTCGCCTTCGGACTGAAGATGGCGCGCACCAGTCCCGCCGAGATCGAGATGCGCGTCAAGGCAGCCTCGGCGATCCTGAAGATCGACCATCTGCTCGACCGGCGCCCCGGCCAGCTTTCCGGCGGCCAGCGCCAGCGTGTGGCGATCGGCCGGGCGATTGTGCGCGAGCCGGATGTTTTCCTGTTCGACGAACCACTCTCCAATCTCGATGCGGAACTGCGTGTTTCCATGCGCATCGAGATCGCCCGCCTTCATCGCGAGCTCGGCAACACGATGATCTATGTCACGCATGACCAGACCGAGGCGATGACGCTCGCCGACAAGATCGTCGTGCTGCGCGACGGCCGCGTCGAGCAGGCCGGGACACCGCGGGAAATCTACGAAAATCCTTCGAATACATTTGTGGCGGGCTTCATCGGCTCGCCGAGGATGAATCTCCTGAATGCCCGATGGGGCGAAGACGGTCTGGTCGACGTTGCCGGCGGGCGCGTCGAAAGCGGCCTGCTGCCGAAAGAAAGGCCGGCCGGTGCAGCCGTGACGCTCGGTCTGCGGCCGGAGCATCTGAAGGTGGCGCCCGAGCTCACTGGCAGCCTGAGGGCAAGGGTCGATTTTTCGGAGTATCTCGGCGGAACGCAGTATCTCTACTGCCAGCTCGGCGACGGCCAGTCGCTCACCGTCGAGCACCGGTCGCCGACCAGCATTGCGGCCGGCGAAGAGGTCAGCCTGCAGTTCGAGCCGTCGAATTGCCGATTGTTCGATGAGGGCGGTAATCGGCTGCGATAGCTGTAGCCGCCCGGACCCTCACCCGACGAGATCGAGTTTCATCAGCGCCGCCGCTCGCTGCCGGGCTTGCCGGTCGGCGTTGAAAACGTCGTCCATGCCGGCAGCCGGCGGCAGGCCGGCCAGGTCGTCCATGACCCTTTCGGTGACTTCGGCCATGGCGAGGAAGGAGAGGCGCCCATCGATGAAGGCCTCCAGCGCCACTTCCTTGGCGCCGTTCAGCACCGCGCCCTGAACGCCGCCGCGCGTCATCGCAAGACGCGCCAGCCGCAAGGCGGGGAACCGCACCTCATCCGGCGCCTCGAAATCAAGTCTCGCGAGCCTGGCGAAATCCAGCCGCTCGACCGGCAGGTTCGGCCGGCGCGGAAAAGACAGCGCATAGCCGATGGCGGTGCGCATGTCAGGTGCGCCGAGCTGGGCCAGCACCGAGCCGTCGGTATAACCGACCATGGAATGAATGATCGACTGCGGATGGAAGATCACCTCGATCTGCTCGGGCCTTAGCCCGAACAGATGGCGGGCCTCGATCATCTCCAGCGCCTTGTTGAACATCGAGGCGCTGTCGATCGAGATCTTCAAGCCCATCGACCAGTTCGGATGGGCGCGGGCGGTTTCCACCGTCACATCGGCCATCTCCTTCAAGGAGGCGGTACGGAAGGGGCCGCCCGAGGCGGTCAGGATGACACGCTCGACGGCATGGCGCTGGTTTTCTTCCAGCACCTGGAAAATCGCATTGTGCTCGCTGTCGACGGGAAGCAGCCTGCCGCCGCCGGCGCGGATCGCCCCGATGAAGAGATCGCCGGCCGAGACCAGACATTCCTTGTTGGCAAGGGCGATATCGGCGCCACGGCGTGCGGCTGCAAGCGTCGGCGCCAGACCTGCGGTGCCGACGATTGCCGCCATCACCCAGTCGGCTTCGCGGTCGGCTGCTTCCATGAGGCCGGATTTGCCCGACGCCACCGCGATGCCGCTGCCGGAAAGTTCGCTTTTAAGCGCTTCATAATGCCGGTCGTTTGCGGTCACCGCCAACCGCGCGCCGAAGGATCTGGCCTGCCGGGCGAGCAGCTGGACATTGCCGTTGCCTGTCAGAACGGAAATTTCGAAGTTCTCCCGCCCGCCCAGATGTTCGACAACATTGAGGGTATTACGGCCGATCGACCCGGTCGAGCCGAAGATGCTGAGGCGCCGCGGCGCGGTTTTGCCGGTCATCATTTGGAATTTCGCGAAAAATGTCTCTCGTGGGCTCAGGCTCTACTAGGGTTTGGAGGGTGCGGCAAGTGTGCGGTGCAGCAGATATCAGCCCTGTAGGGGTTTACAGAGCGGCAGCGGGATGGGATCCTTATGACATTCCTGAAGGGATGTGATTCCCCTGCGGCCTCTCGTCGGCGCATGGGTAATCGGGGCGCTGCGGCGGCTATTGAAAAACGGGCACTTGGCTGCCCTCGGCTTTTTCGGCCAACATTAAATCGAGGATGACATCGGGATGAACGGCTTGGCCGTGCTGCCCGTTCGCGTTCGCTGCGAGCACTTTGGTGCGGTATCGTGCCATTCGATGAGCCGGCACGTGTCAGGGCAAACGATCGGATCACATGACGATATTCAGAATAGCCATCATTCTTCTTGCCACCGTGCCTTCGCTGAGCGTGGCTGCAAAGGCGGACGACCTGCTGATCTGGTCGCCTGCCAAAGTGTCGGATCGATCGTACAAGGCGACAATGGGTTTTCGTCTGCCGGCGGAATGGGAAACGAGCGCTGGTGCCGACGTCGCATTGGCAGCGACAAAAGCCGGTGCGCCGCTGCCCGATTCCGAACAGGCCATGCTCTGGGGCAGGATCACCAAGACGAGCGTCACGCCGGCAGGCCAATCGCAGCAGGGGGCCAGGGTCAGCGTCGATACGCTGCGCGGCAGCGGCGCGCTGACACTCAGCCGCTCGCGCAGCTGGATTCTCTCGGATTCGCTCGACATGCAATCGAGCCGCTCCGTCAGCGTCCGTTACGATCCGGTCGACGCCAGGGAGACTTCGGTGACGGCGTCACAGGCGCTGAAGCTGATCCATCCCTGGACTGGAACCTCGCTTTCGGCCGGCGCGGGCGTCAGCAATGCGAGCGGCGACTTCTCGAGCACGGTGGCGGTCAACCAGGCGATCCTGCCGAACCTCAACCTCGATGCCTCGGTCAGCAATCCGTTTTCTCCCGATGAGGCCGGCAGCGTCAATCTCCGTTATCGCGTCAGCTGGTAACGCAGGAAACCAAACGAGGCCGATGGCGTTTCTTCTTCAGGTCTTTCGGAGGAACGGAATATGGTTTTCAAAGAGCCGACATTTCACGGGCTTGCGCCCGAAGTGGAAGCGGAGATCGCCAATCGCGCATCTCTCGAGGCCGCCGTCGCCAATGCTTTGGCAATTGCCGGCGGCATCGATGCGTCGGATGTGGAAGTGACGATGGAGGAAGATCAGGTCGTGTTGACAGGCACCGTCGGTACTGTCGGGGAGATCGAGCGGGCAACCGCCGTCGCCAGGGCAGTCGAAGGCGTGACTGCGGTGCAGAACCGAATCCTGCTCGGCGGGTCTGCTGTGGGAGAGCCGCACTGACATTGTCGAAACTTGCCCGCGCTTGCGAGCGCCGGCCTTGCCGACGCTATCACGGCGTTACGCCGGCTTGGCCGGTTAACCGGCGAATCGCTCGACGAGGAAGGATGAGCCGGCCGAGCGATCGGTCTTCGCTGTTGTCACCGGTCCCTGCGGGTGATAGGCGATGGCGAGCAGCAGAGCGCTGACGGCGACATAGGCGATTGCCAAAAGAGTCATCTTGATACGCATGATGAGTTCTCCCGTTTTCGCGATAAACGCGGCCGATGTTGCGAAGTTCCTCTTGGCGAAATCAAAGGAAAAGCCCGACCCCAATGCCCGGGCTTTTCATGCATAGACACTGCCTTATCGGCAGATCCGGGTCTCCTTGATGATCGTATGGCCGTGACGGCGGATTCTTTCCGTCTTGGTGAAGCAATCCTCGGAGACGCGGCGCATCATGTGATGGCGGTAGTAGGGGCGGTAGCGATAATAGGGCCCTTCCGAATCGCTATAATAAGGACGCGGGTTATCCGTGGTGATAGTGACACTTGCCGCCTGGGACGGCATGGCGGAAAGGACGGACGCTGCAGCGAGCGTGCAAGCAAGAATGAGCTGTTTCATGACGAGCCTCTCTTTCTGAGTTGGTCATAGTTTCAACTCGCCGGAAGCGCCGCCGGTTCAATCACATAGCGTTACCGATTGTGTCGAAGGCAGAAACTTTTGCGGCCGCGGATCGTTAGCGCAGGGAACAGCCGGAGGCCACGATCGTGGGACAGATTGCAAGGATCATCGCCATTGCCGCCGGACTTGCCGGCGGCACGGTCTTTTCGCAGGCGCCGGAATTTGCGCAGCAATATCGCCAGCGGATCGGCGGGGCGATCGATGAACTGCGTATCATCGTCGAGGACTTCAACCGCCAAGCCGCTCAGCACCATCTCGACCGCCGGCAGGCGCTGAACGCCTATGCCCAATCCTCCGACGATTTCCTGCGCGACCGCGGCGTCTCGATGCAGAGCACGATTACCCGTTACGAAGCACTGCAGTCGCAGCAACTGAAACTCGGCACCGCCGCCCCGGTCGCCAAGCCCTTCGTGCTGCTGAGGAATGCGGATGATGTGGTTTTCGCCAATACCTGGCGCGACTTCGTGCCTGGAGTGCCGATGAGCTTTGCCGGCCTCGTCTGGGGCGTAATCGGTTTTGCCGGCGGATGGGCGGTGGCGGCGCTGCCGGGGCTAGGGGCACGGCGGATCATAAGGAGACGAGGAGCCTATCGTCAGGTACCGCGAGCTTAATACGGGGCAAAGCCGTTCGGCGGTGATCTACAAGACGAGATCAGTCATTCCACCCATTCCCGCAGTGGCCATATGGCTCAGCGCTTGAAAAATGGTGATCCCGGCGCGATTCGAACGCGCGACCCCCAGATTAGGAATCTGGTGCTCTATCCTGCTGAGCTACGGGACCACTTGGATGCCATGCATACAAAAGGCTTGGCGCGAAGCCAAGCCTTAATTCTTGTCAAAGGCCGAGGCGTTGTTCGGCGAGACGGACCCAGTAGGAGATGCCGTGGGCTATGGCTTCGTCGTTGAAGTCGTAGGCCGGGTTGTGGAGGCCGGCGCTGTCGCCGTTGCCGATGAAGATGAAGGCGCCAGGGCGGGCGTCCAGCATATAGGAAAAATCCTCGCCGCCCATCATCGGATCGATTTCGGCATTGACGTTCGCCTCACCGGCAATGGCGCTGGCGATGGCGATGGCATGCTCGGTCTCATCGGGATGGTTGATGGTGACGGGGTAGTTGCGATTGAAGCTGATCTCGGCCTCGGCGCCATGGGCTGCGACCAGGCCTTCGATAATCTGCCGGAAGCGCGTTTCGGCAAGTGTCCGCATGTCGGCGTCCAGCGTGCGGACTGTGCCGGCGAAGGTCGCGTCATTGGGGATGACGTTATGGGCAAAACCGGCATTGAACTTGGTCACCGAGACGACGACCGAGCTGATCGGATCGGCGGTGCGCGAGGCGATCATCTGCAGGTTGGCGACGATCTGGGCGGCGATGGCGATCGGGTCGATCGTCCGGTGCGGCTGGGCGGCGTGGCCGCCGCGGCCCTTGATGGTGACGGTGAATTCGTCGGTCGCCGCCATGATGGCGCCCTTGCGGATCGCAAACTGTCCCACAGGCAGGCCCGGCAGGTTGTGCATGCCGTAGACCTCTTCGATTTCGAAGCGCTCCATCATGCCATCCTTGACCATCAGATTGCCGCCGCCGCCGCCTTCTTCGGCGGGCTGGAAGATGACGGCGACATTGCCGTTGAAATTGCGGGTTTCGGCGAGATATTTCGCGGCGCCGAGCAACATGGCGGTATGGCCGTCATGGCCGCAGGCATGCATCTTGCCGGGTGTCTTCGAGGCCCAGGGCTTGCCGGTAACTTCGGTCAGCGGCAGGGCATCCATGTCGGCGCGCAGGCCGATCGTGCGGCGGCCTGCGCCGTTGCCTTTGATCAGGCCGACGACCCCGGTGCGGCCGATGCCGGTGACGATCTCGTCGACCCCGAATTCCTTGAGTTTTTCAGCGACGAAAGCGGCCGTGTTTTCCACTGCGAAAAGAAGCTCGGGCCGGGCGTGGATATGGCGGCGCCATTCGGCGACTTCGTCCTGCAATTCCGCGGCTCTGTTCAAAATCGGCATATTGGCGTTCCTGTTATCAAATCCCGACAATCACTCGTCGCTTCAAAAGGGCGTGAGGCCCATGCAAATACTTCGTCAATGACCTTTGCCATGTCATAGCCATATAGGCTAGATAGATGAAGGTTGCGAGATTTTCCGGACATCTGAAGGACGAACCGTGTCGACGAGCCACTTCCGTTTGTTTGCCGCCATGCGGCCGTTTCGTTTCATGATTGCCGCGACTGCCGCTTTTGTCGCCTCGGTTTCGCTCGTTCAGGCCAATCCGCATATTCTCGTCGACGTGCAGACAGGCCGCGTACTCGAACACGAAGAAGCCTTCCGCAAGTGGTATCCGGCCTCGCTCACCAAGCTGATGACCGTCTATACCGTCTTCGATGCGATCCGCGCCGGTCAAATCAGCCTCGATACGCCCATCGTCATGAGCAAACGCGCCGCCGCCCAACCGGCCGCCAAGATGTATTTCAAGCCGGGCCAGAAGCTGACGCTCGACAGTGCCTTGAAGATCCTGATGGTGAAGTCAGCCAACGACATTGCGGTTGCGGTCGCAGAAGCCATTGGCGGTACGCAGGAAGGTTTCGTGACCCGGATGAACGGCGAGGCACTGAAGCTCGGCATGACGGATTCGCACTTCGTCAATCCGAACGGTCTGCCCGGCAAAGGCCAGTACACCACGGCGCGCGACCTTGCGGTGCTGACGGTGGCGCTGCGCCGCGAGTTTCCGCAATATGCCAGCTATTTCGCGCTTGAAGGATTCACCACCGGCCAGCAGAACGTCCCGAACCTCAACATGCTGATCGGCCGTTTCGCTGGCGCCGACGGCATGAAGACCGGTTTCATCTGCGCCTCGGGCTTCAACCAGATTGGTTCGGCGACGCGCAACGGCCGCACGCTAGTTTCCGTCGTGCTCGGCACGGACAGTCTCGCGGCGCGTGCCGATGCGACGGCGAACCTGTTGCAGAAGGGCTTTACGACGCAGTTTCCCGGCAGCGACACGCTCGGTTCGTTGAAGCCCTACGGGCCGGGACAAGACCAAGTGACCGACATCACCGCCGATATCTGCAGCGCCAAGGGCGCCAAGATACGCAGCGAAACGCGCGACGAGGTCGGCCGCATGAAGGTGCACTCGCCCTATATTCTGGAAATGGACCACGACCCGCAATTCGTCTTCGCCGGGCTCATTCCGGGGCAGGACCCGCAGCCGCCGCAGCAGCCGGAAAAGGTGGCGACCGGCGATACGGCTGGCGGCATCGCCAACGTGCCGGTGCCGCTGCCGCGCCCGACCGCGTTCTAAGACAAGATGGCTCCAAGGTAAGGCAGATATGAGCGCGTTCAACGACAGGATTCCGGTCACCATTTTGACCGGCTTTCTCGGCGCCGGCAAATCGACGCTGCTGAACCGTATCCTCAAAGACCCCGACATGAAGGACGCGGCTGTCATCATCAATGAGTTCGGTGATGTCGGCATCGACCATCTGCTGGTCGAAAGTTCCGGCGATTCGATCATCGAATTGTCCGATGGCTGTCTCTGCTGCACCGTGCGCGGTGAGCTTGTCGATACACTGGCGAACCTGATGGACGCCGTGCAGACGGGCCGCGTCAAGCCGGTGAAGCGCGTCGTCATCGAAACGACCGGCCTTGCCGATCCGGCGCCCGTCATGCAGGCGATCATGGGCAATCCGGTCATTGCCACAAATTTCGAACTCGACGGCGTCGTGACGGTCGTCGATGCGGTCAACGGACTGCAGACGCTCGACAATCACGAGGAAGCACGCAAGCAGGCGGCCGTCGCAGACCGGCTGATCGTCTCGAAGACATCGATGGCCGGCGCAACGGCGGAGCTGGAACAGCGCTTGCGGACGCTCAATCCGCGCGCGGCGATGATGGATGCCGACGGCGCCGAGGCCGGCAGCGCCGCCGTGTTGGTGAACGGGCTCTATGATCCGGCGACGAAGATCGCCGATGTCGGCCGCTGGCTGCGGGATGAGGATGCGCATGAGGCGCATCACCACGCTCACGGCCACGGTCAGGCTCACGATGGCGATCACCGTCACCACCACCATGGCCGCCGCCATGATCACGGCCATGCGGGTCAGGATCCGCACGACGTCAATCGTCACGATGCTTCTATCCGGTCTTTCTCCATCGTCGAAGAGAAGCCGATCGATCCAATAGCGCTCGAAATGTTCGTCGATCTCTTGCGCTCGGCTCATGGCGAAAAGCTGCTGCGGATGAAGGCGATCGTCTCCGTCTCCGACCGGCCGGAACGGCCGTTGGTGCTGCACGGCGTCCAGAGTATCTTCCACCCGCCGGTGCGGCTGCCGGCGTGGCCGGATCCGCAAGACCGGCGCACCCGTATGGTGCTGATCACCAAGGACCTGTCTGAGGCCTTCGTGAAGGATCTCTTTGACGCCTTCCTCGGCAAGCCGCGGATCGACACACCGGATCGTCAGGCGCTGTCCGACAATCCACTCGCCATTCCGGGTTTGCGAATCTAATAGCGCGCCGCGTCGTTCCTATCGCGTCCGATTCTCAGGCCGATGCGCTGGCGACATGTTTTACCGCTTGCGGATCAGGAAGCGATGACCGCTCTCAGTCTTTTCCGTCTCGATCAGGTCGTGGCCGTCCTCATTGCAGAAATGCGGCATGTCGATCACCGCCAGCGGATCGCTGGTGTCGACGAGGATGAGCGTGCCGCTTGCCAGGGCGGCAAGCTTCTTGCGTGTCTTCATCACGGGCAATGGGCATTTCAGGCCGCGAAGATCATAGAGAACGGGGTTCAAGCCGTTCAGTTCCGCGCCCAGAATTTCCAGAACGGCTTCTTTGCCGCGGCTTCTGCCGTCTCCTGCGGTTCGGGCGCGGGCGCGGCATAAGCGAGCGGATTTTGCATCGGCACCGGCACGACCGCAGGTGTCGCGGCGGCGACGCTCGTTGCCTGCGGCTGGGCCGGCGTTGCGGGTGTGGCGCCGGCCGCGGAGTTGGCGGTGAGGCTCTGCGTCGTGCGCTTGGCCATCAGCTCTTCGAGTTCGGCGACCTTGACCATGCGGCCGGCTTCGAGCGAGGTGCCAGTCGGGGCATAAGCCAGTTCTCGGCCCTTGCGCGTCTTGGCGACCACGGCTTTGCGCTCGGCTTCGGACGGGTCGTACCAGGCCATGCCGTCATATTTGCTCATCGCCTTGGCATATTCGGCGTCATAGGTCTTGCCGTAGGAGGCAAGGGCTGCTGTCAGTGCCGGCGGCGTCGACATGGCAGGGCATTTGCCGGCGGCATTGAAGGCCCCGCCATCGGTTGCCTGCTGGTTGAAGACGTATTTCTTCTCGCAGACATTGACCTCGGGCGGGCGCTTCGTCACTTCGAAATTGTCGTAGCCGACCTTCAGCATCTTCCAGAAGTCATTGTTCGGGTCGAGACGATGCTTGACCATGTTTTCCGCCGTCATGCGGAACGGAAACGCCTGCAGCTGCACCGTCGACTGGCCGCCCTTGAAAGCGTCGCGGGCAAAGGCGTAGATCTCCAGCACCTGCTGGTCGGTCATCGAATAGCAGCCCGAGGACGAGCAGGCGCCATGGATCATCAGATCGGAGCCGGTGCGGCCGTTCACCGCGTCGTAGCGGTTCGGGAAGCCGGTGTTGATCGCCAGATAATATTTGGAATTCGGGTTCAGGTTGGCGCGTGTCAGCTCGTAGAAGCCTTCCGGCGCCTGCCGGTCGCCGGTCTTGACCTTCGGACCGAGGCGGCCGGACCAGGCGCAGATCTTGTAATCGGCGATCTTGTCGAAACGGTTGTCGGTCTTCGCTTTCCAGATCTCCATTGCACCTTCTTCCTTGAAGATGCGGATCATGATGGGCGAATTGCGGTCCATGCCCTTGGCGGCCATGGCGTTGAGGATATGGGGAGGAAGCGGCTGCTCGACCTTGTTCTTGACCTTGGAGAGATCGACCTGCGCGGTTTCCAACGCGTCATTGCAGCCGGTGAGAGCCAGCGCCATGAGGGAAACATAGGCAAAATGACGTATGCGCATCCAAACTAGCCCATAAAGATAGTGCGACCCGGTCCGCCTATGGAGTTCGGGCATTGGAAGGAATCATAGGCGGCTTATACTTTATAAAACCTTACCAGCCTATGACGTGCCTCGAACATCCCCGCAAGCGCGAATGTTACAGATAATATCAATGTGGCCAAGATTTGGCCCCAATCGCTGAAAAGCGCAACTTGCCTTAGAGGTTGCGCCCCATATTGAGGAATTTCTGACGCCGCTCATTGCGCAGCTGTTCGCCGGAACGCGATGCCATTTCGCCGAGCGCATTGGCAATCACGTCGCCGGTTGCGGCGATGACGCTGTCGGGGTCGCGATGGGCGCCGCCGAGCGGCTCGGAAATGATGCCGTCGATGACGCCGAGCGATTTCAGGTCTTCGGCGGTGATCTTCATGTTGGTGGCCGCTTCTCGGGCGCGGGTCGAATCGCGCCAGAGGATGGAGGCCGCCCCTTCCGGCGAAATGACGCTGTAGATCGAATGCTCGAGCATATAGACCCTGTTGCCGGTGGCAATCGCGATCGCGCCGCCCGAGCCGCCCTCGCCGATGACGACGGAAACGAGGGGAACCTTGACGCCGAGACACATTTCCGTCGAACGGGCGATCGCCTCGGCCTGGCCGCGCTCCTCGGCGCCGACACCGGGATAGGCGCCGGCCGTATCCACCAGCGAAATCACAGGCAGGCCGAAACGGTCGGCCATTTCAAGAATGCGGATCGCCTTGCGGTAGCCTTCAGGGCGTGGGCTGCCGAAATTGTGCTTCAGGCGCGTCTTGGTGTCGTTGCCCTTTTCCTGGCCGATGACGGCGACGGGCTGGCCGCGAAAGCGGGCGAGGCCCGCCTGGATGGCGGCGTCCTCGGAAAACTTGCGGTCGCCGGCAAGCGGGGTGAATTCCTGAAACAGCGTCTTGGCGTAATCGATGAAATGCGGGCGCTGCGGGTGGCGGGCGACCTGCGTCTTCTGCCAGGCATTAAGCTTGGAATAGATTTCGACGATCGCCTCGCGGACGCGAACCTCCAGCCTTCCGATTTCATCGGTGGTGTCGATGCTCTCGTCTTCCGTTGCGAGCTTCTTCAGCTCGATGATCTTGCCTTCGAGGTCGGAGATCGGCTTTTCGAAGTCGAGATAATTGTGCATGAGGTGCGTTTCCGTTCCTTGTGCCGCGGGGCGTTTTCCTGGCTCCGCCCCTTGTCGCCGGTCCTATTCGTGCTTTTTCGCCTGTTTGGCAAGGGGGTGATGCGTCTGGACGAGCTGCTGCAGCCGCTCTTCGAGGACATGTGTGTAGATCTGTGTGGTCGAAATGTCCGAATGGCCGAGGAGTTCCTGCACGACACGGAGATCGGCTCCGTTGGCAAGCAGGTGGCTGGCAAAGGCGTGGCGCATGACGTGCGGCGAGATCAGCGACGGCGTCAGGCCGGCGCGGATCGCCAGGTTCTTGAGGTCGCGTGCGAAGACCTGGCGCGGCAGATATCCCTCCTTGGAGACGGCTGGAAACAGCCAGGCGCTTTCCAGCGGCTCCTTCGCCGCGGCGGTTTCGGCCGCCAGCAGGCGCCCATACGACTTCAGGGCTGCGATCGCCGAATGCGACAGCGGCACCAGCCGCTCCTTGTTGCCCTTGCCGCGGATCATCAGGAAGCGGCCCTCCTGGTCGAGCACGCGGGCGGGAAGCGAGACGAGTTCGCTGACGCGCATGCCGGTGGCATAGAGCAGCTCCAGCAGCGCCAGCATTCGCAGGCGCTGCAACTGGCCGGGGGCCGGATCGTCGGCCTCGGCCTGCGCTTGGGACAGCAGGCGGCCGACCTCCTCGACCCCCATCGTCTTCGGCAGCGGACGCCCCTTCTTCGGCGCGTCGAGAACACCGGTGGGGTCGTCGGTCCGCAGGCCCTCGGCATAGAGGAACTTGTAGAATTGCCGCATGGCGGCAAGCCGGCGTGCCTGCGAGGAGGGCTTGAAGCCCTGGCGCGCCAGCGAGGCGAGATAGGCGGCCAGGTCGGTCGAGGCGGCTTCGGTCAACCTTATGCTGCGGCCATTCAGGAAAGCGCTGACATCGTCGAGGTCGCGCTGGTAGGATTGCAGGGTGTTGGCGGCAGCGCCGCGTTCGGCGCTCATCATTTCCAGGAAGGATTCCACGTGGACGCGGCTTAGATCCATCATCTCACTCACTTCCCTGTCGTGTTGATCGTGCCCGTCGCCGGCGGGTTGACCCGCTCGGAGGGAATACGGATCGTCACGTCGCGCTGCTGCGGCTCGACGAAGGTCACGAGCGCCCACATCGCTCCGTAAACCGCCCCGGCGAGGATCGCGCAGAAGAACAGGAAACGGAACAGGGTCGGCATCCGGCAACTCCTTCATGCTCTGCTTCTGTTATAAGAAGCGTATTCGCAAGTGCAAGAAGCGCTATTCAAGCCATGATTCCCTTGTCCGCGACTTGACGCTCCACCTGCATTTGTCGATACGGTTTGCAAACAAAGTGTGAATGGACCGATGAGTGAACCGCTGCTGACCGTTGCTGACAGCCTGAAAGACAGAGCTCGCGCTGCGCTCGGTTCACGCAATCTGGTCCTCGTCGGGCTGATGGGCGCCGGCAAATCCTCCGTCGGGCGCATCGTCGCCAGCCAACTCGGCATTCCCTTCATCGACAGCGATCATGAAATCGAGCGGGTGTCGCGCATGACGATCGCCGAACTTTTCGCAGCCTATGGCGAAGAAGAGTTCCGGGCGTTGGAAACGCGGGTGATGAAACGGCTCCTCAAGGGTGGACCACGCGTCGTCTCCACCGGCGGCGGCGCCTTCATCAACGACCGCACGCGCAGGCATATCAAGAAGTGCGGCCTTTCGATCTGGCTGAAGGCGGACCTCGACGTGCTTTGGGAGCGGGTCAACAAGCGTGACACGCGGCCACTGCTCAAGACCGAAAATCCGAAGCAGACCCTCGAAAACCTGATGAACGCGCGTTATCCGATCTATGCGCAGGCAGATCTCACCGTACTCTCGCGTGATGTGCGCAAGGAAATCATGGCAGACGAGGTGCTGAAGGCCGTGGTCGAACAGAAAGAAAGTGCAGCATCATGAATGCGATAAGCTCCACCTCATCAGACCAGACGGTGCATGTGCCGCTCGGCGAGCGCGCATATGACATCCTGATCGGGCCGGGGCTGATTGGGCGGGCCGGCGCCGAGATCGCCTCGCGTCTCAAGGCCCGCAAGGCGGCGATCATCACCGACGGGAATGTCGCACCGCTCTATCTCGAGACCCTCGCCGCGAGCCTGAATGCGGCAGGTATTGTCTCGGCCGAGGTCGTGGTGCCGGCCGGCGAAAAGACGAAGAGCTTCGAACACCTCATCGATGTCTGCGACAAGGTGCTCGAAGCCCGCGTCGAGCGCAACGACTGCGTGATCGCGCTCGGCGGCGGTGTGATCGGTGATCTCTCTGGCTTTGCGGCCGGCATCGTCCGCCGCGGCGTGCGCTTCGTGCAGGTGCCGACTTCGCTGCTGGCGCAGGTCGATTCCTCCGTCGGCGGCAAGACCGGCATCAATTCCCCTCGCCATGGCAAGAATCTGATCGGCGTCTTCCATCAGCCGGACCTGGTTCTGGCCGATACGGAGGTGCTGAATACACTGAGCGAGCGAGAATTCCGCGCAGGTTACGCCGAGATCGCAAAGTATGGGCTGATCGACAAACCGGATTTTTTCGCCTGGCTGGAAGCGAACTGGAAGTCGGTGTTTACAGGCGGCTCCGCCCGCATTGAGGCAATCGCTGCCAGCTGCCAGGCGAAAGCCGATGTCGTCGTTGCCGACGAGCGGGAGACCGGCCAGCGGGCGCTGCTCAATCTCGGCCATACGTTCGGCCATGCGCTGGAAGCGGCGACCGCCTATGACAGCCGCCGCCTCGTGCACGGTGAAGGCGTGTCGATCGGCATGGTGCTGGCGCATGAGTTTTCCGCACGAATGAATCTTGCGAGTCCCGACGATGCACGGCGCGTCGAGCGGCATCTGAAGGAGGTCGGCTTGCCGACTACCATGGCCGAAATTCCTGGCGAGCTGCCGCCGGCGGAATCGCTGATGGAGGCGATCGCACAGGACAAGAAGGTCAAGAGCGGCAAGCTCACCTTCATCCTGACGCGCGGTATCGGCCAGTCCTTCGTCGCCGACGATGTTCCGGCATCCGAAGTGCTCAGTTTTCTCAGGGAAAAACATCCTTGACGACGATCGAAGGCGTTCTGACATTTGTCGCGGCCTATTGGCCGGAGATCCTTTCGATCATGGCGCTCGTACTGATGTCCGCCTTCTGTTCCGGCACGGAGACTGCGCTCACCGCCGTTTCGCGCAGCCGTATCCACACGCTTGAGGTCAACGGCGACGAACGCGCCGGCCTCGTCCGTCAGCTGATCGAACGGCGCGACCGGCTGATCGGTACGCTGCTGATCGGCAACAATCTTGCCAACATCCTCTCCTCCTCGATCGCCACCAGCCTCTTCCTCGGGCTGTTCGGCAGTTCGGGCGTGGCGCTGGCGACGCTCGCCATGACCATCATCCTCGTCATCTTCGCCGAAGTGCTGCCGAAGAGCTGGGCGATCTCGGCGCCGGAACGCTTCGCGCTTGCCGTCGCATTTCCCACGAGACTCTTCGTCGCCATCGTCGGCCCGGTGTCCTCCTTCGTCAACGCGCTTGTGCGGCGGATCCTGGCGCTGTTCGGCATCAATCTTTCGCGGGAAGTTTCGATGCTGACGGCGCATGAGGAGCTGCGCGGCGCCGTCGATCTCCTGCACCGCGAGGGATCGGTAGTGAAGGCCGACCGCGACCGCCTCGGCGGCGTGCTTGACCTCAGCCAGCTGGAACTCTCCGACATCATGGTCCATCGCACCAAGATGCGGGCGATCAATGCCGACGATCCGCCGGAAGCGGTGGTGCGCGCCATTCTCGAAAGCCCCTATACGCGCATGCCGCTGTGGCGCGGCACGATCGACAACATCATCGGCGTCGTCCACGCCAAGGATCTCTTGCGGGCGCTTGCCGAACCGCACATGGAGCCGCAGAATCTCGATATCGTGAAGATCGCGCAGAAGCCCTGGTTCGTGCCGGACAGCACCAATCTCGAGGACCAGCTCAACGCCTTCCTGCGACGCAAGCAGCATTTCGCCGTCGTCGTCGACGAATATGGCGAGGTTCAGGGCATCGTCACGCTGGAGGATATTCTCGAGGAAATCGTCGGCGACATTTCCGACGAGCACGATATCGAGATGCAGGGCGTGCGCCAGGAGGCGGACGGCTCGGTCGTCGTCGATGGCAGTGTGCCGATCCGCGATCTCAACCGCGCGCTCGACTGGAACCTGCCCGACGAGGAGGCGACGACCATCGCCGGCCTCGTCATCCATGAATCGATGACCATCCCGGAAGAGCGTCAGGCCTTCACCTTCTACGGCAAACGTTTCGTCGTCATGAAGCGGGAGAAAAACCGCATCACCAAGCTGCGCATCCGCCCCGCGCAGGAAGACGATACGAAACCGGTGTGATCCGGTTGGATTGCCTGCGCCTTATACCCATATAGGCTGCTGGGCCGCTACCAGCGGGTGGGTTCACCCGGTGCCGCCGGTTCGACGGCCAGCGCGTGCAGGCCGGCATCGAGCTCCGGTTTCAACAGGTCGGTGATCGCCCGGTGGCGCGCCAGGCGGGAGAGGCCGGCAAATTTTGCCGAAACGATCCTCACCCGCATGTGGGTTTCGCCGGTGCCTGTGATGTCAGGCTGGTGGCCGGCATGCAGATGGCTTTCGTCGATGACGCTCAAGCGTTCGGGTGCGAAGGCTTCGACAAGTTTTTCTTCGATGCGGGATCGCAGGGTCATCATCCGGTCTTGCTGCTTCGCGAAAAGGGTTCCCACCAAGCCAGCAACATTCCCATTTGTCAATTCTTGTTGTCGCCTCGCGACAGCCTCATAATTAGCGCCGCCATGAGACTTGATTCCAAATATTTCGATCGCATCCGCACACGCCGCAAACGCGAGCAGGAGGCAGAGCAGGCGCCGCCTACCTGCCAGTGGGACGGCTGCGACAAAAAAGGCTCGCATCGCGCTCCGGTAGGGCGCAATGCGGAAGGCCAGTTCTTTTTGTTCTGCTTCGAGCACGTCAAGGAATACAACAAGGGCTACAATTATTTCTCCGGCCTTTCGGACGGCGAGATCGCGCGCTACCAGAAAGAGGCGATCACCGGCCATCGGCCGACATGGACCGTCGGCGTCAACAAGGCGGCGAAGGACAGTCCGCTGCATTCCGAGGTACGCTCCGGCGCCTATACACGCGTTCGCGATCCCTTCGGCTTCGTCAAGGAAGGCGGCAAGGGCAACGGCCCGCGCTTTCCCCAGGCACGCAAGCTGAAATCGCTCGAAAGCAAAGCCTTCGACACGATGGGTCTGCATGCCAACGCGACGTCGGCAGAGATCAAGAGCCGCTACAAGGAGCTGGTCAAGAAGCACCATCCGGATGCCAATGGCGGTGACCGCGGCTCGGAAGAGCGCTTCCGCGCTGTCATCCAGGCCTATCAATTGTTGAAGCAGAACGGTTTTTGTTAATTCCCGTCCTTGCTCTTGGGCTTCAATCGGGTATGGTCCAAATCGGCTGAGGCCGCAGGCAAACGCGGCTCCTATCTGCGTGTTTTCCCGACATCGCCTCGGCCGACCTTCCGGACGCGGCGTTTCTTGTCCGGGACTCTTTCAAGAATGCTCGCACGCGGTCATCATCCCGCCGAGGTTTCGTTTCAGTCCCGGAGAAGTATCGCCGACGTTCCGACCTGGACGGGCGCGGAATAAAATCGCGGCGTCACGGTTGCGACATGGCCTGAGACAGTTTGGCCGGGTGGCTTCACCCGCCTTGGAGACATGATGAGCAAGATCGACCTCGATATTTCAGAACTGCCCGACACCACCGTTTCGGTCCGCGAGACCTTCGGCATCGATTCCGACATCCGCGTTCCCGCCTACAGCAAGGGTGACGCCTATGTGCCGGATCTCGATCCCGACTACCTGTTCGACCGCGAGACGACGCTCGCCATTCTCGCAGGCTTCGCGCATAACCGTCGCGTGATGATCTCCGGCTACCACGGCACGGGCAAATCCTCGCATATCGAACAGGTGGCGGCGCGCATCAACTGGCCTTGCGTGCGCATCAACCTCGACAGCCATGTCAGCCGTATCGATCTGGTCGGCAAGGACGCGATCGTCGTCAAGGACGGGCTGCAGGTCACGGAGTTCAAGGACGGCATCCTGCCCTGGGCCTATCAACACAATGTCGCGCTCGTCTTCGACGAATATGATGCCGGCCGTCCCGATGTGATGTTCGTCATCCAGCGCGTGCTGGAATCGTCCGGCCGCCTGACGCTGCTCGACCAGAGTCGCGTCATCCGGCCGCACCCCGCTTTCCGCCTGTTTGCCACTGCCAATACGATCGGCCTCGGTGACACCACAGGCCTCTATCACGGCACGCAGCAGATCAACCAGGCGCAGATGGACCGCTGGTCGATCGTGACGACGTTGAACTACCTGCCGCATGATCACGAAGTGAACATCGTCGCCGCCAAGGTGAAGAGCTTCGGCAAGGACAGGGAAGGGCGCGATATCGTCTCGAAGATGGTTCGCGTTGCCGATCTCACGCGCGCCGCCTTCATGAACGGCGATCTTTCGACCGTCATGAGCCCGCGCACGGTCATCACCTGGGCCGAGAATGCCGAAATCTTTGGCGACCTCGCCTTTGCCTTCCGCGTCACCTTCCTTAACAAGTGCGACGAGCTGGAGCGCCCGCTGGTCGCCGAGCACTATCAGCGCGCCTTCGGCGTGGAGCTGAAGGAAAGCGCCGCCAACATCGTCCTCGGAGCCTGAGGCCCGACCGACCATGGCAGCTCGCGGTGACAATTCGAAAGCAAAGCCCGGTGCGCCCGTCGACGTCGAGCCGTTGCGCCGGGCGATATCCGGTTGCGTCCGCTCGATCGCCGGCGACGGCGATGTGGAGGTGACCTTCGCCAATGAACGGCCTGGTATGACCGGCGAGCGCATCCGGCTGCCGGAGCTTTCCAAGCGGCCGACGGCGCATGAGCTGGCGGTCACCCGCGGGCTCGGCGATTCCATGGCGTTGCGCCTCGCCTGCCATGACGAGAAGATGCATACGACCATGGCGCCGCAGGGCTCGGACGCCCGGGCGATCTTCGATGCGGTCGAGCAGGCGCGTGTCGAATCGATCGGCACGCTGCGCATGGAGGGCGTGGCGGCGAACCTGCGCTCCATGACGGAAGAGAAATATGCCAAGGCGAATTTCACCGGTATCGAGCGCCAGGAAGACGCGCCGATCGGCGAAGCCGTCGCCATGATGGTGCGCGAGAAGCTGACCGGCCAACGTCCGCCTGAAACCGCCGGCAAGGTGCTCGATCTCTGGCGCGGTTTCATCGAAGACAAGGCGGGGGCTGAACTCGCTAACCTGTCGGGCGCGATCAACGACCAGCAAGCCTTCGCCAAGGTCGTCCGCAACATGCTGTCGGCGATGGAGATGGCCGAGGAGTATGGCGACGACGACAGCGAAGCCGACAATGACGATCAGTCGGAGCAGGAAGAACAGCCGAGCGGCGACGAGCAGGATCAGGACGAAGTCGACGAGGATGCCGGCACCGATGCCGCCCCCGTCGAGGACAGCGAAGTCTCCGACGAGCAGATGGAGGACGGCGAGACTGAAGGCGCCGAAATCTCCGACGACGACATGATGGAAGAGGGCGAGGACGATTCCGAAACGCCGGGCGAGACCCGCCGTCCGAACACGCCTTTTGCCGATTTCAACGAAAAGGTCGATTATCACGTCTATACCGAAGAGTTCGACGAGATCATCACCGCCGAGGAACTCTGCGACGCCGCCGAGCTGGAGCGCCTGCGCGCCTTCCTCGACAAGCAGCTGGCGCATCTGCAGGGCGCGGTCGGGCGTCTTGCCAACCGGCTGCAGCGCCGCTTGATGGCGCAGCAGAACCGCTCCTGGGATTTCGATCTGGAGGAGGGTTATCTGGATACGGCCCGGTTGCAGCGCATCATCATCGATCCGATGCAGCCGCTCTCCTTCAAGATGGAGCGCGACACGCAGTTCCGCGACACTGTCGTCACGCTGCTCATCGACAATTCCGGTTCCATGCGCGGTCGGCCGATCACCGTGGCTGCCACCTGCGCCGACATTCTCGCCCGGACGCTGGAACGCTGCGGCGTCAAGGTCGAGATTCTCGGCTTTACGACAAAGGCCTGGAAGGGCGGGCAGGCGCGTGAAACCTGGCTCGCCGGCGGCAAACCGCAGACGCCCGGTCGTCTCAACGACCTGCGTCACATCATCTACAAGTCGGCCGACGCACCCTGGCGGCGCGCACGCGCCAATCTCGGGCTGATGATGCGCGAAGGGCTGCTCAAGGAAAACATTGACGGCGAGGCGCTGATCTGGGCGCATAACCGCCTGCTCGCCCGCCGCGAGCAGCGCCGCATTCTGATGATGATCTCGGACGGGGCGCCGGTCGACGATTCGACGCTGTCGGTCAATCCGGGCAATTATCTCGAACGGCATCTGCGCGCCGTCATCGAGCAGATCGAGACGCGCTCGCCTGTCGAAATGCTGGCGATCGGCATCGGTCATGACGTGACACGCTACTATCGCCGAGCCGTGACGATCGTCGATGCGGACGAGCTTGCCGGGGCGATGACCGAACAGCTTGCCTCACTCTTCGAAGATCAATCCGCCCAGCCGCGCGGCGGCCGGTTGCGCCGTGCCGGCTGACGCTCCTGCAAGGAAACACGTGGAATGATGGTCAAGCGCCTCTGCCGCGCGGCATCGGTCTCGCTGTGCCTCGCAGGGGGCGCTCCCGCAGCGATGGCCGGCGACGAAATCCCCGTCATTAGCCGGCAAATTACCGATTTCAGGATCGGATCGTCGCAGACGAAGTTCGGATCGCTGGAATTTCTCGGTGGGCTGGAGATGGTTTCCAGCCGCGCGCTGTTCGGGTCGCTTTCCTCAATCCGTTTCCGGCCGGACCAGAAACACTTCGTCGTCGTGCTCGATACCGGCCAGTGGCTGACCGGCAGCATCGAGCGCGATGCCGGGGGCAGGCTTTCGGGCCTTTCTCAGGTCGAGATTACCCCGATGAAGAACCGCGCCGGCCGCAGCCTCGAGGGCAAGGGCTATATGGATGCCGAGGGCCTGGCGCTCGACGGCGACCGCATTTTGGTCTCTTTCGAGCAAGATCATCGCGTCGACGCCTATCCCGATCCCGGCTTTGCGGAATCGCGCGCGATCGCGACCCTGCCGATCCTCATCCCGCGCACGATGCTGAGCGATAATCGCGGTATCGAAACCATTGCCGTGGCGCCCGCCTCCAGTCCGTTGAAGGGCGGCATGGTCATTGTCTCCGAGCGCGGTCTCGATAGCGAGGGCAACCGGATGGCGGCCATTCTCAGCGGCCCGCTGAAAGGGGTGTTCTCGATCAAACGCGACGGCAGCTTCGACGTTACCGACGGCGCCTTCCTGCCGGACGGCGACCTGCTGCTCCTGGAGCGGCGGTTCAATATGGCCGAAGGCATCGGCATGCGGCTTCGACGCATCAAAGGCGCCGATATCCGGCCGGGGGCCGTCGTCGATGGCGAATTGCTGATCGAAGGCAATTTCAACTCACAGATTGACAATATGGAAGGACTTGACGTGTTCCAGGCCGCCGACGGCACGGTCAATATCATTATGGTGTCGGACGACAACCACTCGATCCTGCAGCGCAATCTGATGCTGGAATTCCGGCTCTCCGATCGCCACGTGCTCAGCGCGGCGTCAGATTGACGTCACATGCATCGGCTATCCCATGGTCGCATCGAGAGCAGTTTTCGGAGGGACAGTCGTGGTGCATGTTCATATCATGGGTGCCTCCGGTTCCGGCACGACATCGCTCGGCCATACGCTTGCCGAACGGCTTGATATCGCCCATCTCGATACCGATGATTTCTTTTGGCTGCCGACCGATCCGCCATTCACGACGCCGCGCGACGCCGAAGAACGCATAAGACTGCTTCTTGCCGAGGCGGCACGGCATGACGGCTGGATCCTCTCCGGATCGGCGCTGAAATGGGCGAGGCAGATCGAGCCGTTCTATGATCTGATCGTGTTCCTCAGGATTGAGCCGGAGCTGCGGATGGCGCGCATCCGTGCGCGGGAGATTGCCCGCTACGGAGACAGGATCGGGCCCGGCGGCGATATGGAAATCAAGAGCGGGGAATTCATGGAATGGGCGGCAAGTTACGACACGGCTGGCCCGGAACGTCGCAGCCTCGCGGCGCATGAGCAATGGTTGGAAACGCAGACGGCCCCAGTCCTGCGGCTCGATTCGTCACGAGAGATCGATGATCTGGTTGCAGAGGTTCTGCTGCATCCCGCCATCGCCGCCGGCGCGGTCCGGCAGCGTCGTTGAAACCATCGTTTAGCCGACGCGCACAGGCTGCATCGGCCGCAACACGTTCATGAGCGCGCCATAGGGCAGCAGCATGACGAGGCCCACGATCATCTTGACGGCGAAATCGCCGAGCGCCCAGGAAATCCAGCGCGGGGCCTCAGTGGAAAATACACCGAGGATCGGGGCCAGCTCGAGCGCGAACGGCTCGTTCGGACCGAGGAAGACGAAAAACGCGGCGAAGGACAGCGAGAAGAACATCACCGTATCAAGCGCCGAGCCGATCAGCGAGCCGACGAGCGGCGCGCGCCACCAGGCCTGGCGGCGAAGGCGGTTGAAGACGGCGATATCGAGCAGCTGGCCGGCGAGATAGGCCGAGCCGGAAGCGATGGCGATACGCGGCACTGACGTAAAGAAGGAGAGCGTCACGCCGACGACGAAGCCGGCAAAGACGACCTTGCGGGCTGCCTGCGGGCCGAACTGGCGGTTGGTCAGGTCGGTGATCAGGAAGGCGACCGGATAGGAGAAGGCGCCCCAGGTCAGGATGTCGGCCAGGTTGATGCCGGCGACTTCGGCGTTCAGCGGAAACTGAACGAGGAAGTTGGAAGCGACGACGACAAGCGTCATCAGGGCGACATAGGCAATCGTATAGCGCGTCTTCAGCATTTTTTTATCCTGGGTGATGCCACCAGTTGGAGTGCTCAGGCAAAGCAAAAGGCCTGACCGGGTTTATCCGTCCAAGCCTTTCGAAGCCGTATGAAAGAAGGGCAGAAGCTTAGGCAGCAACAGCCGCTTCGGCGGTCTTCTTGACGATCTGACGGCGCAGCAGGCGCGCGCGCATCGACAGTTCGTTTTCGCTTGCCTTGATCAGGAAGGCATCGAGGCCGCCACGATGCTCGACGGAGCGAAGGGCAGCAGCCGAAACGCGAAGACGATAACGCTGGTTGAGAGCGTCGGAAATCAGCGTTACCTGGCACAGGTTCGGCAGGAACCGGCGCTTGGTCTTGTTGTTGGCATGGCTGACATTGTTACCAGTCAGGACGGCCTTGCCGGTCAATTCGCACACGCGGGACATTGAACACCTATTCTTGTTTTCTCGGGCCATCGAATTGCCATCCCCGGCAAAACCGGGCTCGCAATCCAACAGGCATGATTGGAAAGTTGCGGTTCTATAGTCAGAGAGGCTGCGCGCGTCAAGCCAAACCTTGGTCTTTCCCGCAATTCCGTCAAAAAGCTGCTGTTTTCTTCCCTTCAAGGCAGGAGTATAGAACTCCCGACAGGGCTGCCGGCGCGGCAAGACAAGGCTTCACTCATGGCTCATTCGGGCAGACGCATTTTCATTTCGGCTATCGCCGCACTGCTTGCCATACCGGCATCGGCGGCCGAGGTCCAGCATCAGACGGTCTATCGGGTGACGCTTGCCGGCCTGCCGATCGCGCGCGCGGCGTTCCTGACGCAGATCGAGGACGATCACTCTTACAAGATCGCCGGCGATATCAAATCCGCCGGCCTTGCCGATCTCGTCAAGACCATCTCGGCTAAGACCAGCGTCACCGGCGTTGTCCGTAATGATCGGCTGCAGGCGCTGAAATATTCGCTCTATTACAAGAGCGGCAAGAAGGCCCGCGTCTACGAGGTCAGCTACCGCAACGGCGACATCATATCGGCGACGACGACGCCGCCGCCGAAAAGGCCGAAGAACTGGATCGACGTCACGCCGGGCGACATGCGTTCGGTGCTCGATCCGATCTCCGGCCTTGTTTTCACCGGGGACACCAAGGTCTGCGCGCAGACGCTGCCGATCTTCGACGGCGAGACGCGCATGGACCTGGTGCTTTCGCCGAAAGGCGACGAGGATTTCAAGACCGATGGCTTCAAGGGCAAGGCGGTCGTCTGCGGCGTGCGTTTCGTGCCGCGCTCAGGCTACAAGAAGGGCCGCAAGGACATCGACTATCTCAGCAAGAGCGACCGCATGGAAATCTGGTTTGCCAAGTCGGACGCGGCAAATGTATATGCTCCTGTTTATGTGCGCATTCCGACCGAATATGGAATGGTGACGATCACTGCCGTCAAATACGGCAGCGTCGGCTGACGGAGCTTTCGCCTCCGTGAAGGAGGACAGGTGAAATTTCGCGCGACGCTGATCGGTTTTACGGCCATTCTGATGTGGTCGTTCCTGGCGCTGTTGACGGCCGGCTCCGGCAAGATGCCGCCCTTCCAGCTGTCGGCCGTCTGCTTTGCGATCGGCAGCATTCCCGGCCTCGTCATGCTTGTCCTCAACCCGGCGCGGCTGGCGTTGCTGAAGCAGCCGCCAAAGGTCTGGATAACAGGTATTGCAGGCTTGTTCGGCTATCATTTCCTCTATTTTACGGCGCTCAGGAACGCGCCGGCGGTGGAGGCGGGACTGATCGCCTATCTCTGGCCGTTGTTGATCGTGGTCGGCTCGGCGCTGCTGCCGGGCGAACGGTTGCGCTGGTATCACGTGGCGGGCGCGCTCGCCGGGCTTTGCGGCACCTTCCTGATCGTCGGCCGCAACGGCATCGATTTCGACGGCGCCTACGCGGTCGGTTATGGGGCGGCCTTCCTCTGCGCCTTCACATGGTCGGGCTATTCGCTGCTGACCAGGCGTTTTGAAGCCGTTTCCACCGATGTCGTTACCGGCTTTTGCCTTGTCACTTCCGTCCTGTCGCTCTTCTGCCATCTCGGCCTGGAGGCGACCGTCTGGCCGGCGACGATGTTCGAATGGGTTGCCGTCATCGGGCTCGGGCTCCTGCCCGTGGGGGCTGCCTTCTACGCCTGGGATTATGGCGTCAAGAACGGTGATATCCAGATTCTCGGTGCGGCAAGTTATGCCGCGCCGCTGCTGTCGACGCTCATCCTGACGCTGTTCGGATTTGCCGAGCCGAGCTGGCGCATTGCTCTCGCCTGCCTGCTCGTCACCGGTGGAGCGGTGCTCGCTGCCCAGGAAATGTTCCGCCGCAAGATTCCGGCGCAGCCTGCGGCAGCCGAGTAGCCCTCAGTCGCCAGGTTTCCAATCCGCCGGCGCCATCTCGAAGCTCGAAAAGTCGAAGCCGGGCGAAACAGTGCAGCCGACCAGGGTGAAATCGCCGAGCGATTCGGCCGATTGCCACCAATTGGCGGGAATGATTGCCTGCGGCCGCTCGCCGGCAGGAAGGTTTGTTCCGAGCGTCAGCGTCTCGCTTGCGAACCCGTCTTTCGAGCGGTGCAGCGCCAGCGGCGCACCCGCGTAATAATGCCAGACCTCGACCGCGTCATGGACGCGATGCCAGTGCGAACGCTGTCCCTTTGTCAGCAGATAATAGATCGCCGTCGAATGGCCGCGCTCTCCACCCGCCGTGTCGCGGAATGTCTGCACGTACCAGCCGCCTTCGGGATGCGGCTGCATGCCGAGCTCGCGAATGATCCCCTCAGGCGACATCAGAAATTGTCCTTGCGCTTGCGGATCTCGGCAAAGACCTCCTCATTCGTCTTGCCTTCCATGATCAGATTGCGGCGGATCGCCGGATCGGCGGCGCGCAGAAACGGATTGGTTTCCTTCTCCAGCCCGAGCGTCGTCGGGACGGTGAATTTGCCCTCGGCGCGCAAGGCTTCGATCTCGGCGGCGCGGCTCTTCAGGCGCTCATTGTCGGAATCGACCGTCAGCGCGAAGCGGGCGTTGGACAATGTATATTCGTGGCCGAAATAGACGGCGGTCTCGTCCGGCAGCACGGCGAGCTTCTGCAGGGAATGCCACATGTCGGCGGCGGGGCGTTCGAAAAGGCGGCCGCAGCCGAGGGCAAACAGCGTGTCGGCGGCAAAGAGCAGCTTGTCGTCGACGAAGTGATAGCAGATGTGACCGGCAGTGTGACCGGGGGTCTCGATGACCTTGACCGTGTGATCGCCGAAAAGGAAGCTGTCGCCATCGGCCATCGTCCGGTCGAGACCGGGAATGGCGATAGCCTCGTTGATCGGGCCGATGATCTCGCAGCCGAATTGCTCCTTCAGCGCCAGGTTGGCGGCGACGTGATCGGTGTGGTGATGGGTGGTGAAGATGTGGGTGATCTTCCAGCCGCGCCGTGTCGCCGCTTCCAGGATCGGCGCCTCCTCCGGCGCGTCGATCGCCGCGGTATATCCCGTCTCCGGATCGTGTACGAGCACGCCGAAATTGTCGGTGCGGCAGAGAAAAACGTCTAATTCCAAAGGTTTCATCTTCAAACAATCCCTTGTCCCACGACTCTCGCGGGAATGTAGAGAGTCCGGCCTTGAAGTCCAACCGCCCGCTGATAACATTTATCGCAATGCACGCCGATATCGTCGACCTACGCCAGTTCTATCACTCCGACCTCGGGCGTCTTGCCGAGCAGTCGATCGCCATGGCGCTCTCGTCGCTGTGGGTGCGCCTGCCGCAGGAGCGTCTCGTCGGTCTCGGTTATGCCGTGCCTTTCCTCGATCGCTTCCAGGCCGATACCGAACGCACCTTCGCCTTCATGCCGGCCGGACAGGGCGCGGTGAACTGGCCGATGGGCTCGCTGTCGTCGACGACGCTGATTTTCGATGAGGAACTGCCGCTGCCGGATTCCTCGATCGACCGAGTGCTGATGGTGCATTCGCTCGAGTTCGCGGAAAGTCCGCGCGAGACGCTGAAGGAGCTCTGGCGGGTGCTGGCGCCGGGCGGACGGCTTGTCATCGTGGTGCCGAACCGGCGCGGGGTCTGGGCCCGCATGGAACACACGCCCTTCGGTTCGGGCCGGCCCTATTCCCGCGGTCAGCTGACGCATCTGCTGCGCGAGACGAATTTCACGCCAGGTGCGACCGCCGAAGCGTTGTTCTTTCCGCCCTCGAAACTCAGGACCATCCTGCGCCTACGCCGCGCCTTCGAGCGGATCGGCCGAACCTTATGGCCGGCTTTTTCGGGTGTCATCATCGTCGAGGCGCAGAAGCGGCTCTATCAGGGGTTGCCGGTGGCCGCCCGCGCTTCCCGCCGCGTCTTCGTGCCTGTTCTCGCGCCGCACGGCGTGCCGACCGCACGCAACGGATGAAGTTAATTCCGTCATTCTCCTTACACTTGTGTCACGCCCATACCTCTCGACAACAATCACATTCCGCTTTAATGCCACTTGGTCATTTTCCGGAAATCCAAGGTCGACCCATGAGCGTTGAGATCAGCAAGCCCGTTCCGCGTCCCGGTATTCTCGATATCGCATCCTATGTGCCGGGCAAGGAACATGCGCCGGGTGTCGCCCGCGTTTACAAGCTCTCCTCCAACGAAACGCCGCTCGGCGCCAGCCCGAAGGCGATCGAGGCCGTCAAAGCAGCTGCCGACAATCTGGGACGTTATCCCGACGGGCAGGCGATCGAACTGCGCGAAGCGATCGCCGCTGTGCATGGCCTCAATCCGGCAAACATCCTTTGCGGCAATGGTTCCGACGAGCTGCTCGGCCTGCTGTGCCATGTCTATCTGGGCGCCGGCGATGAAGGCATCATCACCGAGCATGGCTTCCTCGTCTACAAGATCCAGATCATGGGCACGGG
Organism: Rhizobium sp. NLR22b; assembly: GCF_019685295.1. Classification (NCBI taxonomy): domain Bacteria; kingdom Pseudomonadati; phylum Pseudomonadota; class Alphaproteobacteria; order Hyphomicrobiales; family Rhizobiaceae; genus Rhizobium; species Rhizobium sp. NLR22b. Next base: position 17,244 of record NZ_JABDWM010000027.1, on the reverse strand, counting down.
CGCCACGCCCGTCGTCGTCAAGGAGAAGGACTATACGGTCGACGTCGACGCGATCCTGGCGGCGGTGACGGAAAGGACGAAGATCGTCTTCATCGCCAATCCAGGCAACCCCACCGGTACATACGTTCCCGTCAGCGAAATCCGCCGTCTGCAGGCCGGGCTGCCGAAACACGTCGTCCTTGTGCTCGATGCGGCCTATGCCGAATATGTGCGCCGCAACGATTATGAAGCCGGCATAGAGGTCGTGTCTTCCAGCTCCAACGTGGTGATGACCCGCACCTTTTCGAAAGCCTATGGTCTTGCGGCTCTGCGCGTCGGCTGGATGTATGCGCCCGCCGAGATCGTCGATGCCGTGAACCGTGTCCGCGCTCCGTTCAACCTGAATGCGGCCGCGATCGCCGCCGGCGCCGCGGCCATCCGCGACCAGGCCTTCGTCCAGCAGGCCGTCTCTTTCAACCAGATGTGGGTGGAGACGCTCACCGAGGCCCTAGAAGCGATCGGGCTGAACGTGACGCCCTCCGTCGCCAATTTCGTCCTCATTCATTTTCCTGACGTTGACGGCAGGCGCGCGGCCGATGCCGACGAGCTCCTGACGAGCCGCGGCTACATCCTGCGCGCCGTGCGCAGTTACGGCTTTTCCAATGCGCTGCGGATGAGCATCGGTCCTGAAGAGGCCAATCGCGGCGTCATGGCCACGCTGCGTGAGTTCATGGGACGGCAGGCATGAGTGTGCTGTTCGATCGCATCGCGCTGATCGGCATCGGGCTGATTGGCTCCTCGCTTGCCCACGACATCCGGCGGCTCGGGCTTACCAAAGAGATCGTCGTCGCAACGCGCAGTGCCGAGACGTTGAAGCGCGCCGAAGAGCTCGGCCTCGGCGACCGCTATACGACCTCTTCGGCCGATGCTGTTCGAGATGCCGACCTCATCATCGTTTCGGTGCCGGTCGGCGCTTCGGAAGGCGTAGCGAAGGAAATCGCCGGCAATCTCAAGTCCGGCGCTATCGTCACCGATGTCGGCTCCACCAAAGCGTCTGTGATCGCGCAAATGCAGCCGCATATGCCTGACGACGTGCATTTCATCCCCGGCCATCCGCTGGCCGGCACGGAAAAATCCGGCCCGGATGCCGGTTTCCCCGGCCTCTTCGAAGGCCGTTGGTGCATCTTCACGCCGGTTCCGGGTACCGACGAGACGGCGCTGAAGCGGCTGCGCGGCTTCTGGGAAGCGGTCGGATCGAAGGTCGACGAGATGGATGCGGAGCATCACGACAAGGTGCTCGCGATCGTTTCGCATCTGCCGCACATCATCGCCTACAACATCGTCGGCACCGCCGACGATCTGGAGACGGTGACGGAGTCCGAGGTCATCAAATATTCGGCATCCGGCTTTCGCGATTTCACCCGTCTCGCCGCTTCCGACCCGACGATGTGGCGCGACGTCTGCCTGCACAATCGTGATGCCATCCTCGAAATGCTGGCGCGCTTCTCGGAGGATCTCGCCTATCTGCAGCGCGCGATCCGCTGGGGCGAGGGCGACAAGATCTTCGAACTCTTCACCCGCACGCGCGCCATCCGTCGCTCGATCATCCAGGCTGGCCAGGATGTCGACGCGCCCGATTTCGGCCGCCCCCACGCGCTTGATAAGAAGTAGCGGCTAGCGATGGCGGAGGTGGCGAGCGCGAGCCAGGCGGAGGTCGACTGGTTGACGCGCGAGGATGCCACTGCAGGCAAGGCATGGGTCTCGCGATGCGTGGCGTTCGGTGAATATCTCGTCGCCAGGCAGGCCGGGGAGATCGTCGGCTTCCTGCGTTTCTCCCGCTTCTGGGGCAGGATTCCCTATATGGAAATGATCCGCGTCCTGCCCGAATACCGCCGGTCGGGCATCGGCACCGCGTTGTTTCTTGCTTGGGAAGGAGCGATGCGCGGTGAGGGCGCTCGCCTGCTGATGACGTCGAGCGAATGCGACGAGAGCCGGCCGCAGGACTGGCATCGCCGCAATGGATTTGCCGAAATCGGCGCGATCGAGCTGCCTGGCCTGCAATCGGTGCCTGAGGTGTTTTTCATGAAGCGGATCGATTAGGGCCTTCCAGCACTCTGACCCGGAAGTCTTAGATCGGCGGGATCTGGCCGAGCGGAATGAAGCCGCTGACGGTGGCATTGCCGCGGTCGACGACGAGATCGACCGAGACCTTGTCTCTGCCGCCGGCCAGCGCCTTCAGCATCTTCGTCGCCGTGTTGACGGTCGAGTCAATATCCGGGAAGGCCTGTTTCAGGCTGTCGCCCCAGGGGCCGAGCCGTTCGATTTCCAGCTTGAATTTTCCGGAGAGAAAGCCCTGCTCGTCGAAGGAAAAGGGGCCGGTGAGCGTCATCACCTTACCGTCGCCGATATCGGCAACGACGCGACGCAGTTCGCCGGCTGAACCATTGAGGCCGTTCGGGTCGCTGCCGTCGATCAGGCCGGCTTTTCCGGCAATCGTGAGATCGATACTGGCGGAGAGTTTCGGGAAGAGCCGCGGCCAATCCTTGATCGCCGTGTTCGCATCCTGCACCGAGATTGCACCGTCGAGATCGGCGCCGTTTTGGCGCAGGTGAATTTCGGTGCGAGCTGCATCGAAGCTGATGGTCTGACCGGTATAGGAGGAAACCGCCGTCGCCTTAAGACCCTCGATGACGGTGGAGCTGTGATCAACGCCCTGCAGCTTGGTCGTCAGGCTCGCCTGCAGATTCGCCCATTGGGCAGAGACCGAAAGGCCGTTTGTGGTGCGGATTTCGGCCGGCGAATCGAGCTCCCAGACGATATGGCTCGGCGCATAGACCTGTGCGGCGGAGCGCAATGCGCCAAAGGTGGCGGAGACGCCGTTGACATTGTCGTCGACATCGACCTTGGAGCAGAACAGACCGATGCGGAAAGGATAGCCGCGGAATTCGATATCGGAGCATTCGCCGGTGACGCCTGCCTGATCGCGCGGCGCGATTGCTTTCAGCACCGTCGCTTTCAAAGCCGATGCGGCATAAAACCAGCCGCCGGTATAAAGCGCGATCACCAGGAGGATGCCTCCGCCCAGCAACGAGAATTTCTTGCTGTTGCCGGTTTGGCTGCTGCCGGATCGGCTTGACGCTGCCATGATGTTCTCCAATGGTGAATCGCAAAGTGATTCCGGTCTGGCGTGCGATATGGACGAATTTTGGGTGTTTGGCTACGGCTCGCTGATGTGGAATCCGGGCTTCGAGTTCCTAGAGCGGGCAGAAGCTCTGGTGCATGGTTACAGGCGTTCGCTATGCGTCCGATCCTTCGTTCATCGCGGCACGCGCGACAATCCGGGCCTGGTGCTCGGTCTCGACAGGGGCGGAGCTTGCCGCGGCATGGCGTTCCGTGTTTCGGCGCACAAATGGGGCGAGGTAATCGATTATCTCCGCGCCCGCGAACTCGTCACCAATGTCTATCTGGAGCGCCGGGTTCGGCTGCAGTTTGCCGGCGGCCGCCGAACGGAAGCGGTGACCTACATCGCTGATCGCGACCACGAGCAATATGCCGGCACGCTCGACGCGGTTGCGGCCGCGCGGGTGGTGAACGAAGCCAGGGGGCAGTCAGGCCCGAACGATGCCTATGTCTTCAACACACTTGCGCACCTGAAACAGATGGGCATTCGCGACCCGTGGCTGGAGCAGGTCGGCAACGAGGTGGAGCGGCTGCGGGCCGGCTGATCAGACCGTCGCCGCCTTCACTTTGCGCAGCTCGGCCAGCCGAGCGATCGCTGTCGGCGGCAACGGCAGATGCGGATTGCGTTCGATGGTATCGATGAGGAGCTCGTCGCTCGCCCGCTCCGTGACCTCGATCAGCTGAGCGAAGAAAGCATCCGGATCCATTCCCGGCATGATCGGCGGCAGGATCCTGACCTTGAAATGGCCGGGATAACGACGGACGCTCCGCCGCGGCCAGAAGAGGCCGGGATGCATCGCAACCGGCACGACGGGAATGCCAAGATCGCGGTACATGCGGGCGATGCCGTATTTATAGACCGGCTCCGCACCCGGCGGGCGGCGGGTGCCCTCAGGATAGATGATCAGCTGGCGGCCGGTCGAAAGCTCTTCCCTAGTGCGTTTCAGCACCTCTACCATCACTTTGCCGCGGGCGCCGCGATCGACCGGGATCATGCGCTGCTTCTTCGCATACCAGCCAAAGAGCGGAATCCACATCAGCTCGCGCTTCAGGATGTAGACCGGATCCTTGAGGTTGGGCAGCAGCGCATAGGTGTCCCAGAAGGACTGGTGCTTCGGCGCCAGGATAAAACTGCCCTCAGGCAGGTTCTGCAACCCCTCGATCTCGAAGGTCGTCCCGACGATCATGCGCATCAGCCAATGGTTGGAGCGCGCCCAATTCTTTGGAATCGCGTAGGCCGTCAGGCGCGGCACCACGAAATAATAGGGCGAGAGCACGATCATCCGGATGATGAGATTGGCATAGAAGATCGTGTTGAAGAGGACGGAACGCAGGGCGATCATGAAATTATCCCGAGGCATGCTCATGCGACCGGCCTACACGATATTGCCCGTCATAAAAAGCGTTTGATGCCGCCGTGATGCAAAAGCTCAGTCTGAGGGGGATACGGCTGCCGAGCGCAGTCCGGTATGGCGGCCGAAGCCGGTGATGTTGCGGGCGCTTGTTAACAGCACCTTTGCATATTCGGCGAGCATGACGCGCATTGCGTTCGGGTCGGTAAACCAGTTGCGGGTCTTCAAATCCGAATTGACCACCGGATAGGGGATGAATTCGATGTCCGGATCGACATAGGAGAGTTCTGCGAGGCTGCGCGGCATATGATAATTGTTGGTGACGACGAGAATGCTTCTGTATCCCCTGGCGTGGATCCAGTTGGAGGTTTCCTCGGCGTTGCCGATCGTGTCTATCGCATCATGGCCGATATCAACGCAGCAGGAGAAAAGATCGGCCGAGCCTTGCGTCATCTTGCGAATCTGCGCTGGCGTGGTCGTCGGGTGGACGCCCGAGATCAGCAGTCGTTTGCCTGCCCCCTTCTGCAGCAATTCCACGGCCTGGTCGATGCGCTGGTAGCCGCCTGTCAGCACGACGATCGCATCCGCCTTCGGCTCGACCGGGGGCCTGAGCGTTGTCACGGAATCGGCAAACCGCAGAAAGCCGCCGAACACCAGAGCGATCGCCAGAACGCAGCCAAAGCCACCCCAGCGCAGCAGGCGGCGGATTGGACCACGCCGCGGCGGCAGGCCCGCCGGACGATCAAGCTCCGGGTCCTGCCGAATCGGATTGCGTGTCGTATCGCCCATGGTCATGAATCGTGATTATACGCTGATTGCGGCGCGGAACAGACGCTTTCACGATAAAACGGCATGGCACGATCAACTTGCGATGCCGTCGGTGCGTGTCGGATCCGAACGCAATGTATCGATTTCATAGATCGTCCGCATGACGGTCAGCCGCGCCGTGACGGTCGTCAGGAGCGCGATGACGATCATCGTCGCGAAGATGCCGGCATAACCGAGTACGCCGACGGAGAAGGTGCCGAACAGCGCCGTTGCCTGATCTGTTTCCGGTGTTGCCAGCGTGCGGCTCTGCCAGAAGCCGGCGGTGGCAAAGAAAAGAGCCGCAAGCGCGCTGCCGATCGCCGAGCCCTTGAAGCTGATCTTCAGAAAATGCTTCTGAAATTCGGTAGCGACGAAGGAGCTCTCGGCACCGACGAAATGCAGCACTTCGACGATGTGGCGGTTGCCCGACAGTGCACCGCGCGTGGCGAAGACGACGGTCAGCACCATTGCCGAGAAAACCAGGAGCAGGACGCCGGTGCCGATCAGCACCGTCGTGTGCGCCATGGAGACCAGGCGGTCGACCCAGGTGCGGTGATCGTCGAGGCTCGCCTGCGGGATGCTGTCCTTCAGGAGGCTCCGCATCGCGTCGAAATCCGGCGGATTGCTTTCGTCGATCGTGATGACGACGAGACGGGGAACAGGCAGATCCTTGAGATCGAGGCCGGGGCCGAGCCAAGGTTCGAGCAACCGGGCGGTGGCTGCCTCGTCGACGATCTGGCCGCTCTTGGTGCCGACGAATGTCAGCGCCAGGTCGCGTGCCTGCGTCAGCGCCTTTTCCATGTCGAGATTGTCGTCCGGCTTGATCTGGATGGTGATCTCGCGGGAGATCTGGCTCTCCCAGCTTGCTGCCGTCGAACGCACCATGCTGACGCCGCCGAGCGTCAGGCAGGCGAGAAAGGCCATGATCGATATGACCACCATCAAGGCGTTGCCCTGGATATTGGAAGGCGGAAGGATCGGCGCGGTCGGGCGCACGCGCATTTCCGGGCGCTTCTGCTGGGCGGCAGGCTGGGCTGGCGCCTTCTCTCGGTTCCTGGACGGGGGCTCAGTCATAGATATCGAGATGCCCCTCCGAGAGGATCATACGGCGGGCTTCCACCTGTTCCATCAGCGTCAGGTCATGGGTGGCGATGACGACAGCCGTACCAAGCCGATTGAGTTCGAGGAAAAGATTGAGCAGGCGCCTCGCCATCGGCGGGTCGACATTGCCCGTCGGCTCGTCGGCCAGCAGGACTTCCGGCCTGTCCATCAGCGCCCGGGCGATAGCGGCGCGCTGCTTCTCTCCGCCGGAGAGGACCGGCGGCAGCACGTTGATGCGTTCGCCGAGGCCGACCCATTTCAAGAGTTCCAGAACGTCGGTCTTGTAGGAGCTTTCCTCCTTGCCGCGCACCCGCAAGGGCAAAGCGACATTCTCATAGGTCGTGAGATGGTCGAGCAGGCGAAAATCCTGGAAGACGATGCCGACGCGCCGGCGTAGCAGCGGCAACTCCGGCCGGGGGATTTCGGAAATGTCGCGCCCGAACATGCGGATCAGGCCACGTGTCGGCTGCAGCGACATGAAGAGCAGCCGCAGCAGCGAGGTCTTGCCGGCACCGGATGGGCCGGTCAGGAACTGAAAGGATTTTTTCGGAATGTCGAAGGTCAGGTCCCGGAGGATTTCCGGGCCCATGCCATAGCGCAAACCGACATTCTCGAAGTGGATCAACGGGCAACTCAGTCTGTTCTTGGTTTCACCGCGTGACTTGTTAACCAACACCGTTAACAGCCGGTAAATTTTGCCGGAAAGACGCCCGTTTGGCGGCAATCTTTGCGAAGCATTAACCATTAAAATTTACGACTGAGGAGGATTCGTTTCAATGCCAAGATTTCTTGCGGCAGCGAAACCATGTGGACATCTGCGGGGCAGCCACCATGGAAGCATCCTCCTTCAGCCGCCGGACACCGGGTCAGGCCTATGATTTCCTGCCGCCCGAACCCGCACGCCGCCAGTATCGTTCAACACGTCCTGCCGATGTTTCCGACGCCAAATTCGTGACGGTCGGCAAAACCCGGCCGAAGGACTTCGGCCCCAGGATCCATAACGACAACAGCAGGCGCATGGCGGCAGCGCGCGTTACACCGCCGCCGCTCCTGCTGGCGATGGCTGCTTCCGCTCTGCGAAGGGCGGAATCCTGGCTGCAGCGGGCGTCGCTGCGCAGCTTCGCGGGACTGGTGCTGGCGCTCGCCGTGCTCGCTTTCGGGCTCGCAGGCGGCTTTTCCGGCCTTTCCGCCGCGGGGGCCTCCTCCGGAGCGCCGCTGCATTTCACCCATGTCACCGTGACACCGCGTGATGCGAACGGCATGCGCGTGCTCGTCATCAACGGCATCATCGAAAACGAAAGCGGCACCACGCAGACGGTGCATCCGATTCGCGCCGATCTGGTGGCGGACGAACGGCTGACGGCAAGTGTCGTCATCGACCCGCCCGCCGACGTCATCTACGGCGGCCAAAGCCGTGGCTTTTCGGCCCGAGTCCAGCACGCCGGCGGAAAATTGCCCGAGGTCCGGCTTTCCTTCCTGCCGTAGAAATAACGCGATTCGTGATGGCTTTCCGCCGCAAGATGCGCCGATCCCGTTGATTTCCTGACCGGCGAGGCTGTTTCAGGCGCGCATATGTGCTAACGGCTTACCCTTCTTTTCATGGAGCAAGCCCTTATGCCTGTTGTGCGCGGAAAAAACATCGAGCCGCTCTTCACCGCCGAGCAGATCGCGGAGCGCAATCATGCCATGGCGCGGGAGATCGCCAACGGGCCGACCAAGGACCTGCTCGTCATTGCCGTGCTCAAGGGCTCCTTCATCTTCGCCGCCGACCTGATCCGCGCCCTGCACGACACCGGGCTTGCCCCCGAGGTCGAGTTCATCACGCTGTCGAGCTACGGCACCGGCACGGTTTCGCAGGGCGTGCGCATCGTCAAGGATATCGACAGCGACGTGCATGGCCGAGACGTCCTCCTGATCGACGATATTCTCGAGTCCGGCCGGACGCTGCTCTTTGCCAAGGAACTGCTCTTCGAACGTGGCGCGCGCAACGTGACGATCGCCGTGCTGCTCGACAAGCGGGTCAAGCGCAAGGAAAAGCTGGAGGCCGATTATGTCGGCTTCGAATGTCCCGATTACTTCGTCGTCGGCTACGGTATGGACGTTGCCTACGCGTTTCGCGAACTGCCCTTCGTCGGTGTGGTGACCGGCGACGCCTGAGGAATGCAGGCGTCGCTCCCTTGCCGCGTGAAGACGGGTTGTTAACCATCTCGTCCATCGCTTCACCATCTTTACCGATCGAAAAGGAAAGTCTGGTGATTTCCGTCGCGGGGCTGAAGACGGAGCAATGCACATATGGCAAGAATTCTGATTACGGAAGACGAGGACTCCCTGCGGTCTTTCGTAGCCCGGGCCTTGCGGCTCGACGGTCACGAGACCGATGAGGCGGCCGACGGCGCCGAGGGGCTGGAGAAGCTGAAGGACGGGGTCTACGATCTGCTGCTGTCGGACATCCGCATGCCCGTGATGGACGGAATCGAACTCGCCCATCAGGCGAAAGACGCCTTCCCCGCTTTGAAGATCCTGCTGATGACCGGCTATGCCGAGCAGCGCGAGCGCGCCGACGACCTCGCAGAAAAAATCATCGACGTCGTCGCCAAGCCATTTGCGCTTCCCGATATTCGCAAGGCTGTCGCCCGGGCACTCGTCGCTTAACCTGATATTGATGACGCAAGAGCGGTTCAGCTTTTTCTGAAGCGCAGAACCGCTCTATTCTTTTGGACTTAAGCAATTCCCGGCAAAAGCGCTTCGCGCTTTGCCTGGGAAAACCGCTTTGTACTTTTCCTGGAATTGCTCTCGCCTACTGGATATCCAGGAGCCGTTCGAGATATCGCCGTTCCATCTCTTGTGGCGGATTGTTGCCGAGCTTCTCGCGAATCGCATCGAGGATTTCCCGCGCGCGCTGGACGTCGATCTCATCCGGCACCTTCACACCGTCGTCGCCGAGATAGCCGTTGCTCATGCGCGGTCGTCCCAGTGGATCGCGGCCGTTCTGATCGCCTTGGCCGACTTGGCCATTCGGGCCCTGTCCCTGCTGGCCCCGTTGCGCCTGCATCATCTGGTTCATCATGTCGCGGGCCCCCTGGCGAAGGGCTTCAAGCGCGCGGCCCTGGTTCTCGACGGCCGTGTCGCCGCGGCCCTGGCCGAGTTCGCGGCCGGCGCCCTCCATCTCGCGTTGAGCCTGGCCGAAGCCGGGACCGGGCTTCATGCCCATTTCGCCGAGTTTTTTCTGCAATTCGCCGAGCTGCTTGTCGAGGCCATCCTGCCGGGCGCGCAACTGTTTCAGCGCTTCCCTGAGCTGCTCGGCCGTCATCTGGTCGGAAGGTCGCTGGCCCTGACCTTGCTGGCGCTGGTCTTGCTGCCCTTGCTGCTGATCCTGCGGCTCGCCATTCTCTCCCGGCATCATCTCGTCGAGCAGCGGATCGTTTTCGCCCATATCGGATTCGCCACGCTGCATGCGGTCCTTGAGCTGCTGATCGAGGCGGAAGGTTTCTTCCATCAGCTTCTGCTGATCGCGCAGGATCTCGCCGAGCTTATCGATCTGCTTGCGGGCTTCGCTGTTTTCCTGACCCTGCTGGCCCCGCTGCGGCCGGCCGGCCTGCAGGTTGTTCATCATGCGCTGCAATTCCGACAGCATCTGCTGCGCCGCGTCGCGATTGCCGGAGCGGGCGAGATTTTCGATCTGGTCCATCATCCGTTCCAGATCCTGCTGGCGCAGGATGTTCTGCGCATTCTGGTTCGGCTGCATCGTCGGGGCGTTCTGCATGCGCTGGGCAAGCTCGCTCAGGTAATCCTGCATCGCCTTGCGCAGCTCGTCCATCAGCTTCCTGATCTCTTCGTCGGGGGCGTTGCGGTTCAACGCATCGGCAAGCTTCTGCTGGGCGTCGCGCAGCTTGCGTTCGGCAAGCGAAAGATCGCCGTCCTCCATGCCGAGCGCAATCTCCCAGAGATATTGGGCCGTATCCTTCAGCGCCTCCTCGCCTTTTGCCAGCTTCATGCGGGCCAAGGCCGATTGCAGCAGCAGGTAGTTGGTAAGCTTGGGGATGGTCTCCTCGGGACGGATGGTCAGCGCCTCGTTCAGCGCGATCGCCTGCGGCATCTTACGGGTATCGAGCGCGAAAACCTGCCGTTCCTCGGCGACGGCTGCGGCAAGCGGCTCGCTGAAAGGCCGCGAGGGCAGCGTCATCTCATAGGGCGGGCTGCGGCCGGTCTGGCCGGCGGCATCCTTGGCGACGAGGGTAATGCGCACCGGCTTGCCGGCAAGCGGATGTTCGGTCAGATTCCGGCTGGTCACGCCCTTGGCGTCGCGGGCGTTGCGGCGGGGAATATCCAGCCGGTACTCCGGCAGCGGATAGAGCGGCGTCGCCGTCGGATCGGCCTCGACGGGAATAATCTCCGCATGGGCCTCCTGGACGCCGTAGTCATCCTTGACGGTGAAGCCGATTTCCAGCGCGCCATTGACGCTGACCTTCGGCATGCCATCAAAGGCGATTTCGGGTGCCTTGTCAGGCAGCACGTCGAAGCTCCAGCGGCGACCATTGACCTCGAGCGCGCCGTTTTCCTCAAGCTTCATCACATGCGTCTGCGCGACGAGGGCATTGTTGGCAGGCGCGCCGGCCGTCGGCTGCTCGCCGGCAGGTGCAGGCACCTGCGGCGGCTTTGCGTCGGCCTGCAGGGCGATATCCCGCGCCTCGCCGTTCGCCTTGCGGAACACGACCTTTTCAGCCGTCTTTCCGCCGCTGACACGCACGGTGAGACCGGAAAACTGCGGAATGCCGATCGGTCCCTGTTCGCTGCCGTCCGCGGTCAAGTAAATCGGCGCGCGACCGGTATAGGAGGGCGGCGTCACCCAGGCGTCGATGCGCACCGCCGGATCGACCGCCACCTGCTCAGGCGCTGACTGCAATGCGTCGCCGATCGAGCCGCCGTTGAGCGACAGTGAATAGCCAAAAGCGGTGAAGAGCAGCAGAGCAGGGATGGCGCGCAGGGCGAAGCGGTCATGTGCGGCGATATCAGGCCGCGGCATGCCGGCGTCGAGTGCTGCGATATTTTCGGCCATGCGCACCTGGTGCTCACGCCAAAGTGCCCGCGAAAAGGGCGTGTCGTAGGCCGGTTCGTCTTCCTGGACGGCAACTGGCTGGTGCGGCAGGCCGTTGCGCTCTTCCAGCATGCGATCGGCTACAGCGGTTTTCGGCCAGCGCAGATGGCGGAAGGGGACAAGCGAGACGAGGAACGCCGCGGCAAAGGCGATCAGCAGCAGGATGCGCAGCCAGTCCGGTACGTTGCGGAAGATGCCGAACCAAGAGGCTGAGAGATAGAGGGCGACGATGCAGAGGACCGGCATCAGCAGCGGCAGCAACCGCTCGAAGAAGAGCACGGTGCGCGCCAGCAGGCGTTTCGTCGTTACCAGCCGGGCAAGCGAGGGCCGGAGCACAAATGCACCCTTGTTCCGCCTCGAGGGGCTTGTCATCGGGCCGGTCTCCGCGCTCTGGCGTTCTGGTACAGAGGGCGCTTCCGGCGATTGCGGGGCAATACGCTCATGAATGAAAGGATAACACTCTTTGTGGCGAAGGCGAGGGCGAACGGGCAGGAATACCGCCTTTTCACGTTTATTCGCCGAAAAGTGATGGCGCTGCTAAAGCGCGTCGCGATCATTCAGATTCGCTTCTTGCGCTTTAGCTCTTTGTTTTACGCATGTCGCTATCGCAAAACCGCTTCACACTTTTGCGCGACATGCTCTAGTCGAGCCAGGCCGGAACGGAATCCAGGCTGATCAGCTCAGCATAGGTCCTGCGCGGGCGAATCACATGAAAATCGCTGCCCTTGACCAGAACCTCGGGCACCAGCAGACGGCTATTATAGGTGCCGGCCTGCACCGCGCCATAGGCGCCGGCAGTGCTGACGGCCATCAGGTCGCCGGGCTTCGGCATCGCCATTTCGCGGTCGAGCGCCAGATAATCGCCCGTCTCGCAAACGGGGCCGACCACGTCGGCGCGGATGCGCGGCGCGTTCGCTGCCGAAATCGTCACCGGACGGATCTCGTGATAGGCCTCGTAGAGTGTCGGGCGGATGAGATCGTTCATCGCACCGTCGACGATGACGAAGGTCTTCTCGCCGCCGTCCTTCACGTACAGAACTTCGGTCACAAGGATGCCGGCATTCCCGACGATCAGCCGACCGGGTTCGGTGACGATCTTGCAGTTCAGGCCGCGCAGCTGGTTCTTAACGATCGCCGCATAGGCATCGGGCAGCGGCGGCGGATTGTTGTCATCCTTGTAGGGAACGCCAAGGCCGCCGCCGATGTCGACGTGATGGATGGAGTGGCCGTCGGCACGCAGCGTCGCGACGAGATCGCGCAGCAGCTTGAAGGCGTCGTCGAAGGGCTGCAGCTCGGTGATCTGGCTGCCGATATGCATGTCGATGCCGGTGACTTCGATGCCGGGCAGCTTGGCGGCATGGGCATAGATGGCGCGGGCGCGATCCCAGGAGATACCGAACTTGTTTCCCTTCTTGCCGGTCGAGATCTTCGCATGGGTCTTGGCATCGACATCAGGATTGATGCGGAAGGAGACCGGCGCCTTCTTGCCGACGTTGACAGCGCGCTGGTTGAGAATCTCGAGCTCAGGTTCGGATTCGACGTTGAAGCAGTAGATGCCGGCCTCGAGGGCGAAATCCATCTCCTGCGGCGTCTTGCCGACGCCCGAAAACATGATGCGGCTGGCCGGAATGCCGGCAGCAAGCGCACGGCGCAGTTCGCCTTCCGAGACGACGTCGATGCCGGCACCGAGGCGTCCCAGGGTCTTCAGCACGGCTTGGTTCGAGTTCGCCTTCATCGCGTAGCAAACCATGGAGTCGACATCGGCGAAGGCTTCCGAGAAAACGCGATAGTGGCGCTCCAGCGTTGCTGTGGAATAAACGTAGAACGGCGTGCCGACCGCCCTGGCGATCTCGGGAACGGGGACGTTCTCCGCGTAAAGGATGCCGTCGCGGTAATCGAAATGGTTCACGGGGTGCGCGCCTTAAAGGAGGGGGTCAAGAAGGAAGGGCTTATCAACGGTGCCGGGCTGTTTCGTCGGCTTGGAAACGTCGCCTTCCTTCGTCGCCGCAGCACTCGGCGGATCGAGATCACCCTTGCGTCCGCATCCGGCAACGGCAAGGCCGATGACGGCGAGCACCGCCGTCAGGCGGATGAGGTGCGGCAAGCTCTTCTGCATGGATATCCTCTTGTGCGGCGTATGGCTGATATCGTTCATTTCGAACGACGGGATCTTCATAGCGAAGTTTGTCCGCCTTGTGCACCCTGATTGTTGGACGGCATTCCCGCGCTTGCAGCAAGGGGGAGGCGGCTTTCAGCCTCCCCCTATCTCTCAATTGCGGGCGCGCCAGAAGGCAATCTGCTTGCGTACCTCGGAGGGCGCCGTGCCACCGAAGCTCTTGCGGCTGGCGACCGAGGCTTCCACCGTCAACACGTCGTAGACCTTGTCGGTGATCGCGGAATGGATCGCCTGCAGATCGGAGAGCGGCAGCTCGGCAAGATCGCAGCCCTCGCTTTCGGCGAGCGCCACGGCGCGACCGGTGACGTGATGGGCGTCACGGAAGGGCAGGCCCGCTTCGCGCACCAGCCAGTCGGCAAGATCGGTCGCCGTCGAAAAGCCGGAGCCGGCCGCCGCCTTCATGCGCGCTGTATTGACGGCCATGTCGCGCACCATGCCGGTCATGGCGGCGATTGCCAACTCCAGGCTCTCGGCCGCGTCGAAGACCTGCTCCTTGTCTTCCTGCATGTCCTTGGAATAGGCGAGCGGCAGGCCCTTCATGATCGTCAGCAGCGCGATCAGCGAGCCATTGATGCGGCCGGTCTTGGCGCGCACCAGTTCGGCCGCATCGGGGTTCTTCTTCTGCGGCATGATCGAGGAGCCGGTCGAGAAAGCGTCGGACAAGCGCACAAAGCCGAATTGCGGGGTCGACCAGATGACGATCTCTTCGGCGAGGCGCGACAGATGCATGCCCGTAATCGCGGCGATCGACAGGAATTCGATGGCGAAGTCGCGGTCGGAGACGGTGTCGATGGAGTTGCGGGTCGGCTCGCGGAAACCAAGCGCCTTGGCCGTCATGTGGCGATCGATCGGATAGCCGGTGCCGGCAAGGGCGGCCGCACCAATCGGGCTTTCGTCCAGGTGCTCGATGGCGTGGCGCACGCGCGAGCGGTCACGGCCGAACATTTCGACATAGGCCATGCAGTGATGGCCGAAGGTGACGGGCTGGGCGGTCTGCAGATGGGTAAAGCCCGGCATGACGCTTTCGGCATGTTCCTCGGCGCGGTCGAGGAAGGCGGCGATCAGGCCGGTGAGCATCTTCTCGGTCTTCTCGAGTTCTTCCTTCACCCAGAGGCGGAAGTCGAGCGCCACCTGGTCGTTGCGCGAGCGGGCGGTGTGCAGCCGGCCGGCCGCCGGTCCGATCAGCGTCGCCAGGCGCGCCTCGATATTCATGTGGATGTCTTCGAGCCGGCGCGAGAATTCGAAATTGCCGCTTTCGATTTCTGACAGGATCGTGTTTAGCCCGTGAACGATCTTGTCCCTATCGTCTGATGAAATGATCCCCTGATGGGCGAGCATCGTCGCATGGGCGACGGAACCGCGGATATCCTGCGCGAATAGCTTCTTGTCGAAACCGATCGAGGCATTTATCTCCTCCATGATCGCGTCCGGGCCGGAGGCGAAGCGCCCACCCCACATCTGGTTGGAGGATTTGGTGTCCGTATTGTTCTCGGCCATAAGATGCCCGTCCTGGAGAATGAAATGACGACGAAAAAACCATTCGGCCTGCCGTCCGGAAAACTGATCGCAATCGCCGCCGTCGCAGGTGTCGTTGCAGGTGCGGCAGCGGTATACGTGAAGGAGACGGGCATTGGCAATGGCATCGCCAGCAGCGCTTCAGCCGAATGCGCGCTGGCAAAGGAGCGCGCCGCCAATCTGGCGCCGCTCATGAAGGGGCAGGTCGCCGCCATGGTTGCCGCCAACGAGCCGCGCAAGCTGACCGCGGTTTCCTTCAACGAACCGGACGGTAAACCGCTGACGCTCGATCATTTCGCCGGCAGGACCGTTCTTCTCAATCTCTGGGCCACGTGGTGTGTGCCCTGTCGCGAGGAGATGCCGGCGCTGAACGCTCTGGAAAAGGAGATGGGCAGCGACAAGTTCCAGGTCGTGCCCGTCAATATCGACACTGGCAATGATGAAAAGCCGAAGAGTTTCCTTGCCGAGACCGGTGTCGATGCGCTGCAGCTTTACCGAGACAATACGATCGGCGTCTTCAACAGCTTGAAGAAGGAAGGTCTCGCTTTCGGCCTGCCGGTGACGCTGCTGCTCGACGACAAAGGCTGCCTGATCTCCGCCATGAACGGGCCTGCCGCCTGGGATAGTGAAGATGCAAAGGCGCTGATCAAGGCTGTGATCGGGTCGTGAGGATATTGCTCAGGAGTCTCCATCTCCTCTTATGAGGAAGACGCCCGCGAGTCCGATCAGGACGCAGCATTGCAGCAGGAACATGGGTGTTTCGGTCGACATGGCATTCCTCCCGTTCTCGGCAAGGAAAGCATTTCGCGGGCGTGCGGTCCACTCGCCCTTTCTGATGATGTCTGCTTATCGCGTCGGGACGGGCACTTCGCCACGATAATCATAGAAGCCGCGGCCGGATTTGCGTCCGAGCCAGCCGGCTTCGACATATTTCACCAGCAGCGGGCAGGGGCGATACTTCGAGTCCGCCAGGCCGTCATGCAGCACCTGCATGATCGACAGGCAGGTGTCGAGGCCGATGAAATCGGCAAGCTGCAGCGGCCCCATCGGATGGTTGGCGCCGAGCTTCATCGCCGTATCGATGGCGTCGACGGTGCCGACACCTTCGTAGAGCGTATAGATCGCCTCGTTGATCATCGGCAGCAGGATGCGGTTGACGATGAAGGCCGGGAAGTCCTCGGCGACGGTGACGGTCTTCTCCAGCGAGCCGACGAACTCCTTGGCGGCGGTGAAGGTCTTCTCATCGGTCGCAATGCCGCGCACCAGCTCGACCAGCTTCATGACAGGCACCGGGTTCATGAAATGTATGCCCATGAAGCGCTCGGCGCGGTCGGTGGCGGCAGCAAGCCGGGTGATGGAAAGCGAAGAGGTGTTGGTGGCCAGCAGCGCTTCCGGCTTCATCACCGGACAAACCTGGCTATAGATCTTGCGCTTGACGCTTTCGTCCTCGGTGGCCGCCTCGATGACGAGATCGGACGGGGCGAGATCGTTGACATCGGCGGAGCCTGATATGCGCGACAAGGTCGCCTTGCGTTCCTCGTCGGTCATCTTGCCGTTCGTCACCAGGCGGGCGAGATTGCCGTTGATGGTGGCGAGGCCGGATTCGATGCGGTCCTGTGAGAGATCGTAGATGTGGACCCGGTAACCTGCGGCGGCCGAAACATGCGCGATGCCGCAGCCCATCTGGCCGGCACCAATGATACCAATATTCTTCAACACCGCACTCATCTCCAAACCCCCGCTCGGCATTCGCCCCCGCGCTGCCGCATTATTAGCAATACTGCCGGACGAAGGATCGTCCGGCAGTATGTAGTAGACCGATAAAAGACAATTTTCCAGTCATTCGCAAGTGCGAAAGAAAGGCATTTGCCTCGCTCAGAGCGCCTTTTGCAATTCCGGCAGTGCTTCGAAGAGATCGGCGACGAGGCCATAGTCGGCGACCTGGAAGATCGGCGCCTCCTCGTCCTTGTTGATGGCGACGATCACCTTACTATCCTTCATGCCGGCGAGATGCTGGATGGCGCCGGAGATGCCGCAGG
>NZ_JABDWM010000026.1:0-55091 GCF_019685295.1 Rhizobium sp. NLR22b | reverse complement strand
GGGCTCTCCTTTGCGTCAACTGCGACGGAGAGAGCCTAAGCTATGCCGATCCGGCTACTGCTTTGTCACGAAAAACGTTGGCATAAACCTGCTCGTTCGGCATAGTTCGACGGTCGGCATAAACCGCATTATGCCGCGCGCGGCATAAGGCGGTCATGATCAGCGTGGCCATGAAGGCGGCACGATCAGCACCACGATCCGATCCGGCGAAGAGCCATGACTTTCTTCCGAGAGCAAAGCCTCTGAGCGCGCGTTCGGCGGCATTATTCGTCAGGCAAATCCGGCCGTCTTCGAGGAAGGCCGTGAAGCCGTTCCAGCGCTTCAACATGTAGTCGATCGGCTCAGAGACAGGAGAACTGCGCGACAGCCTTGCCCGCTCGGTTTGGAGCCAGTCGTGCAGTTCGTCGACGAGCGGCTGGCTGTCTTTGCGGCGGCGCTCCAGGCGCTGCTCGGGGCTAAGACCGTTGATCTCCCGTTCGATATCGAACAGGGCATCGATCCGTTTGACGGCCTCCAATGCCATCGGTGAGATCGGTGCGGCTTTGCTGCCCCGTTTGGCGTTCGTGGCAATGTCGGCCAGCACGAAGAACTTGCGGCGCGAATGTGCCCAGCAGAGTGCTTGGCGCAGAGGCGCGGGATCGCGATCTGCTTTGAACAGCGGGTTATAGCCGCCATAGGCATCCGCCTGCAGAATGCCGGTGAAGGTCTTCAGATGTCGCTCTGGATGCTCCTGCCGCCGATCCCGAGAGGAATAGTAGAGGGCGGCAGGCGGTGACTGTCCGCCGAACGGCCGATCGTCCCGAACGTAGGTCCAGATGCGGCCGGTATCGGTCTTTCCCTTCGCCAGGATCGGCACGGTCGTGTCGTCGCCATGCAGCCGCTCGGCCGCCAGGACATGGGCCTCGATCAACGAATGGATTGGCTTCAGGGCTGCGGCACACGCGCCGACCTGATCGGCAAGCGTCGACAGGCTGAGATCGATCCCCTCTCGGGCATAGCGCTCGCTCTGGCGATTGAGCGGCTGATGCTGGGCGTACTTCTCGAACAGGATCATCGCCAGAAGGTTCGGGCCGGCAAAGCCGCGGGGTGTCACATGGAAGGGTGCTGGCGGTTGCGTGATCTTCTCGCACTCGCGGCAGGTGAACTTCTCCCGCACAGTCTGGATAACCTTCCACTGACGCGGGATGACCTCCAGGGTCTCGGTGATATCCTCGCCGAGCTTCGACAGCTTGGCCGATCCACAGCATGGGCAACTGGATGGGGCGGCAATAACGACGCGCTCGCGCGGCAGGTGTTCAAGAAAGGGCTTGCGTGACGGACGCTTGCGCTCGAAGGCCCTGACGGTCGAGCTTTTGGCAACCATCTCTGCCGCGAGTTCGTCTTCGCCGGCATCAGCTTCGAGTTCTTCGAGTTGCAGTTCCATCTGTTCGAGAAGCCGCGTCTTGCGCTCAGAGCCGCTGCCGTAAAGCTCTCGGCGGACCTTCTCGATCTCCAGCTTCAGCCGCGCGATCAGCGCCTCGGAATGTGACACGAGCGCTTTTGCGCTGGCAGCTTCCGCCTTGGCTGTCGCCGCTTCCACCTCGGCAGCAACACGCAGCGCTCGCTCTTCCGCCAGCAGTGCGAGCGCACTGGCAAGGTCATCTGGAAGCTGGTCGACAGGGCTGTTCATGGCGAGATGGAATCATATTCGCCCCCGCTATTCCAGTGTTTTTGCTCATCCAACCGAGGTTGGTCGCCAGGTCTTTTGCGGCATCCGCCAGTCGATACCTTCCAGCAAATAACCGAGCTGCCCAGGCGTGATCACGACCGTCCCATCGGCCGCCGACGGCCATATGAAGCGTCCACGTTCCAACTTCTTCGTGAACAGGCAGGCTCCCTGGCCATCATGCCAGATGACCTTGATCAGGCCGCCGCCACGCCCGCGGAACACGAACAGGTGCCCACACATCGGATCGCGCTTCAGTGTCTCTTGCACCATCAGCGACAGACCGGGAAAGCCCTTGCGCATGTCCGTATGGCCAGTCGCCAACCAGACCTTCACACCAGCAGGAACCGGGATCATCGCCGACCCAGCACACAATCGAGAATGCGGCCAAGTGCCTCCGTGTCGATGTCGCTGTCCACACGGACACGACGACCGCGGCCCAGATCAATCGTCACATCGCTGCGCTTCCGGCGGGGATGCGATGAGGCCGGCGCTTCTGAGGCAGCGGGCTGGGCCGCCGGCGCGGTCTCCGAAACGATCACGGGCACCAAGGTGCTCGACACCTGCGTCGACGGCTCCTCGATCCGGCAGAGTTCCTTGCGCCACCGAAAGAGCTGGCTCACGTGGATGCCGGCCGCACGGGCAATCTCGGAAAGAACCGCACCAGGCTCAAGGCAGGCTGCAACCAGCCGCTCTTTGTCCTCGCGAGACCAGCGCCGACGGCGCTCGACAGACGTGATCACTTCAATCGGATGCTTGGTCATAGGACTACTCCTAGTGTTTGCACTAGGACTTCCGATGTTCGCATCAACCTCGCAAGACGGCCCTCACCGTGGGCTTACAGATATTCTAGAACTATAGCAGGATTAAGCCGTCTCAATTTCTGAGCATTGCAGCAGTGAGATTTTCTCCGGCGCGGCCCCAGGTGGCCGGCGTGGGATCCTCAAATCGTGTCGCCAGCGAGGCCGGTTTCGTGAAAGCCTTTTGAGTTTGCTCAGCGACTTGAGCGTAGGTCCTCGTCCGGCCCTTATTCATCTCTGGCCCAGCCCTTGCTGTCGGCAGTCTTCGCGAGGAGGAATGCATAACAGCTGCTGATCTCGTCGAGCTTTCTCACTAACTCGCCGTCCGATCCACCGAGCAAGGTTTGATAGCCCTCGCCTCTTGTTGACCTCTGCCAATCATTCCGCGCGGTCGCATTGCCGAGGGGAGAAACCTTTGGTTTAGGGCTGCCAAACGATACGGCTGCGCGCCTCAATCCGTCTAGGAAGCTTGCGTCATCGAGTCCGCTATAAGGTTTTCCTTCGGAATTCGTCGCATTGAGGAAGATCTGCTCGTCACCGACTACGCTATATCCGCCGCCCAAGCCATTTTTCGTTGCGTCCGCTGCTTCGAAGAATCTCTGCGCCACGGTGGCGCTAAGGCTGCCCTGCGGAAACCGCACGATAACAAGGACTGTCTTACCTGTCGTGTCGTCGAGGCGAGAGGTAAGAACGCGACATTGGCGCAAGACGTAGCCTAGCGGGCCGGCAAACCTATCCGTCACGGCGTCATCGAGATCACCCTCGGTCTGAAGCGATGCATTGTTTTGAGGAGATACCCGCCCGGCGTAACCTTTGTCCTCAAGGTCGCAGCGTCGATCCCGTTGGCTGTTATGATCTTTGGCACAATGTCTTTTGAGACTTCGGCTGAAAACGTCGCTCGATCAACATAGCTGGCCTGGCCAAGCCGCGGCAAATGGAAACCTACGGAGGGCGTTGCCCGATAGGGCACAAGCACCTTTCGCTCTGCAACGCTGTATTCTGGGATGCTGAAGGGATGGCGGCAGCCTCTTTGATTTGGCAACATAATTATAATGCTGGTAGGTGATGCCGACGTCGGCTTTTGGATTGCCCGCAGCAGCCGCAGATATGCGCGGCACTCGACAAAATTCTTCAGGCTCGTTGACTAGGATCATTCGTCGAGATGACAGTTTGAAATGTCACAAACTTTTCGCAGGCCCCGAAAAACCTGTTAATCCACGTTCGTTCACCTCTTGTACAATCCTTGAGACGGCACCCTGTTCTAGATCAAGGTGGTTCATCAACGCGGACTCCACCAGGGTCGTTGCCGTGCCTAGTTCAGACATTGCGTCAATTACCTTCTCGAGGCTTTCAACAAACGCGGGCCGAAGTTCCGACGCAGTTAGTTCCATTCGTAAAGGGTGAGTGCAAAAACAGAACCGGTGGACGATTTTGCAAGCCTCGCAATTCGATGCTTCTTGCGCGATTTTAGTGAATATCGCTTCTGCCCTTAAGGCAAGTTCGTCAGAGGACAATTTATCCGCCACGGTCCAGCTCTCTGGGACCTGCGGCCGCATTCGATTCAGTGCCGAGATCAGGGTTTCACGTCCGACAACATAAACATCTAACAGAGCTCTTTCCGACATCGGCCTGGTGAAAAAGCCTCTTTGAGGGATGTATTGAATCTTCCCTTCAGCTGCGAGCCGCTGAAGCGCTTCGCGAACCGGTGTTCGACCAAGATCGAGCTTAGACGCTAGATCCTGTTCCCTGAGATGTTGCTCCGGCACACGACCGTTACTGTGGAGAATTCTTCGAATAGCATCGTAGGCAATATCGGCCTTTGCAGGTTCTGGTTCAGTAGAAAAATTCGAGCCACCCCCACGACCTTGGGGCGCGTTCTTGCAACACCGCATTTGATAGTTTTCCTCTGTCGATATCCTTCAAGGACCCTACAGGAGCTTTGCTTTGAGATCGGACGGTCGCTTGGAATTGAAGGTCGAATTAGTCGACCCTTCCAATACCGGCACCGCGTTTCACGCCCGAACCAGATTCGGGATCAACCACCTGTATTATAGCCGCGGCCGTAATTGGCAGCTATCGCATTCTGCCGCTAAGTTCAATGCCATAGGCACAAGGCTGCGTCGGGATGGCGCGCTGGTCCAATGTCTAACGCCCGTCGTATTACGCGCAAGCGGCCGCCTTTAAGCGAACCGGGTCTCCAAGGCCTGGAAGTGCCATCAATGTACTGACAGTTTTCAAAATCAACATGTGCATGATAGCTCTTCGGTGGACGTGATCGGTTACTCCTATCAATCAGCTGATTATAGGCTTCGGCGGATTTGATGTAGACGCGGTTCGCGAGAGCCTCGACTTGTCCATCAGTAGCGATGGCTTCGCCGTTGTCAGAATCGCCTCCAGCGCAATCAAAGACACGTTCAGATTTTGAAAGAGACCATGTGATCTGATGCATTTGTTCCGGTTCGTGTTTGGTGGCGAGATGTGCTTTGGTTAGGTCCAGGCCTATGCTTGCCTCGTGTTCGGCAGGTGGTTGTTGCAATGTCGACAATATTTCAAGGCTCAGCTCCATGCCGGTCACTACAGGACGGTTAACCCGATAATATCTTCCGCTATCTGCGACTTCGCGAAGCGCATCCAGATGCTCGTTCCGTGCGGCCGGCTGCCAGCGTATACCACGCCGTTGAGCAAGCACGCGTTCGCCATCGAGCAAGACGAGCCCCATTTCCGGGCTATCACACCTGGGTTCGTTTGGATGCATTTTGTCACGTCGGTTCATCTAAGCCTCCCGTCGCTGACCGGGGTAGTCCCATGCCGCGTGTTGAGCACGTCTAGACGGCACTCCGCCATAGATCAATATTTAACAATAATATATTTTCTGATATATTTAGCCAATCGCCATGGCTTACATTTATACTCTGTTGGTCGAGTACACAACTCGGTACGATATCGTATTACGCAAGAGAGTTCAAGATTTGCTTGAGTCCGCAAATGTTCGAGCTGACAATCTCCCGTTGGCGATGGCCAAACCTCGAAGTGGTAATGTACGGCTATGACTCCCTCAAGCAGCACGAAAAGTTCCCCTTCTATCTGACAACCCCGACATGTTGGTCGGATTGAGTATTTCGTCACCACCGGGCTGATCGCCAATGAGTTGAATTTATTGGAAGAATCTCAGTCTCGACGGAGACACTTCCTTCGCTCTTGTATTGAAAGTCGAACACCAGATTGCTGACAGGATAACGCGTGGGACGAACACCGGTTACGCCGAAGTCAGTTTACTCGGACCACCATTATATTCGGCCGGCAGAGAAAGCGTTCTCGGAAGGTCGGAAACGATGACATCCTGGCTCCCCTTGCGGTAGATCCGACTAGCTTTCGCTGGACGAGCGATGGTCTGACTTGACAACTCTTGAGAAGAGCTCGGATTTTGACTCGTCAAGGATACGAAGGACCGCGGCCGCCCTAGGAGTTTTAGACAAGATTTGAGACATGCGTCGCACTGAAGTCGCTACACAGCGGCCTTAAGGAGGATGCCTGCAGCAGCTCACCGAGTACAGGAGGCGCTTAATGGGAAGCCCTTCAAGCTCCTACAGCTTATAGGGCCATCCAGGCTTCAGACTTAGCCGAGCTGGACGCTTCCGCCTAATTGGCTGGCGCGAAGGCTAGCGCCTGAAGTCATTCGTCGCACCCTTGCTGTAGAGACAGCTTGCCGACTGCGATTGGTGGAAACCCAGGCACGCGATCATCGTGGCACGGTGATCGATGAGCGAATCTAACCGCATTTATTCTTCCACCAATCGCAACACTGGGGGCGCGTCATATGCGCGGAACGTCTTAAGGTCGACTTGAACCATCGGGCCACGCGGCGTGTGTATCGTGAGGGTACTGATATCGACATCAATGCCGGATTTGTGTACGTCGCGGATGGCGTCATTCATTTTTTGAAGCGCTGCGCCTAGTCTTTCCTTAGCATGCTTCTGCCTTGTGAGGTAAGATGTCATGGTGCCCTGCTTGTTTGCTGCTTGAGTTCCGCTTATGCGGTCAATTTGATTCGCGCTATGAATCGATAGTGTTTCGAGCACGATCGAACGGGCTCCTCTTTAGTTTAGACACCGTGGCTGGTCGCTAAGTAACTGCTGTAGCAGGTCGGACCTTTGCAAATTTCGCATTCTTCCCTCCATGGCGAGACGAAAATATGCTTCCCGATCGTTGCGCGAGCTCCATTTCGCTTCAGCACCAGCGCAACCCATTTGGCCATAGAGAGTTGTTCGCTCTCGCCGTGGCGTGCAGTTTGCTGCGCCACATAGAACGCCAAGCTGAAGTTTTTATTTCGCCCATTGGGCGCGATTTCAGGATGGCAATCTACAACAGGGAGAAATATTGGCATCGTGTCGTTATCATTAGTCCATTAAATATATAGACTACGTCGCAAAAGGATGTCGCCGACATGAAAATTCTGGGTCTTGCGGGAAATGTAAAACGACCATCGCGAACTGCCTCCCTTGTGGAAGCACTTGTGTCGGCAGCCACATCGAAGCTGGGTCTCGATGGGCAAACCATAGAACTGGTTGACGCTGCCCCCATTCTCTTCAAGGCGCTTCGATCGGACCAGTTGGATGCCGAGGGGCGGGCGATTATCGACGCCGTCGAGGCGGCTGATGTCCTTGTTGTCGGGTCGCCGGTCTACCGGGCATCGTATACCGGCGCTCTCAAGCATCTCTTCGACCTTGTTGACTACCGCGCACTGACCGGAAAGCGGGTCATTCTGGCTGCCACAGGTGGCACACCGCTGCACGGTTTGATGACCGAACATCAGTTGCGCCCGCTATTCGGCTTCTTCAACGCCCTGACACTGCCGACGTCGATCTACGCTACCGAAACCGATTTCACGGATTATGAGATCGCCAGTCCTGTGGTTCAAGAGCGTATCGAGCGCGCCGTTTCAGAACTCGCTCAGGTGCTGCCGCTCTCTGATCACACCGCTGCCGCGCGCGCTCATGCAAACCGCCCGGCGCTCGCCTCCGCGTCAGCCTAGCCATTTCAAGAGGGAGAGTATCATGTCCTATGCCAGCAGAGAGCCGGTCAAATTCGCCTACTGGGTTCCCAATGTTTCGGGTGGCCTCGTCATTTCCAATATTGAGCAGCGGACGAGCTGGACGATCGAATATAACAGAAAGCTGGCGCAGATCGCCGAGGCTAGTGGCTTCGATTATGCGCTGAGCCAAATTCGTTTCACCGCCGGTTATGGCGCCGAATTCCAGCATGAATCCGTCTCCTTTAGCCATGCGCTGCTGGAATCGACGACAACGCTGAAGGTGATTGCCGCCATTCTGCCGGGACCATGGAATCCTACACTGGCGGCCAAGCAGATCGCCACCATCAATCACCTCACCAATGGTCGTGTCGCCGTCAATATCGTCAGTGGCTGGTTCCGAGGCGAGTTCCACGCAATTGGCGAGCACTGGCTTGACCATGACGAGCGCTACCGCCGCTCGGAGGAATTCATCCGCGCACTGCGCGGTATTTGGACCGAAGACAATTTCACGTTCCACGGCGATTTCTATCGCTTCAACAATTATTCGCTTAAGCCCAAGCCGATCGATCCACAGCCGGAAATCTTCCAGGGCGGCTCCTCTCGCGCTGCACGCGACATGGCATCGCGTGTTTCCGACTGGTACTTCACCAATGGCAACACGCCGGAGGAAATCGGCAAGCAGGTGGCTGACATCCAGGGCAAGGCGAAGGCTAACGGTCATTCCGTCCTCGTTGGTGTCAACGCTTTCGCCATCGTCCGCGAGACCGAGGTAGAGGCAAGGGCCGTGCTCGCCGAGATTATTGAGAAGGCCAATCCAGAGGCGGTCAATGCCTTCGGGCACGAAGTCAAGAACGCCGGGAAATCATCACCTGAAGGCGAGGGCAACTGGGCGAAATCCTCTTTCGAGGACCTGATCCAGTACAACGACGGCTTCCGCTCCAACCTGATAGGGACACCACGCCAGGTCGCCGAGCGGGTCATCGACCTGAAGCGCGCCGGCGCGGACCTCATCCTTCTCGGTTTCCTGCATTTCCAGGAAGAGGTCGAGTATTTCGGCAAGCACGTCATCCCGTTGATCCGCGAGTTGGAAGAAGCCGAAACGGCGACGGCCGTCGCCGCCGAGTAATCGCAACACGTTGTCGGCCGGCCCGCAAAGCCGGCCGCATCAACGATGACAGGCCAAGAACCCGGTGGTTCGTGGTGGGATAGCGTGCGCCTATGAACTCGTGGGCTCGTGGCGCGCCGTCGAAAGCAGGGGCGTGCACACTATGACATTTGCCTTCGGAGGCTTGGGAGCGGCGCCGTTTCCGCCGGACGTTCAGGAGCACTTGGCCGGCTTGGACAGAGGAACAGGCGCGGCCTGGGCGTCGCCCATTGAAGCCGGCGCAACGGACGGCATCATTCTGGAGCTGGCCCGCATCGATCTATCCTTCGGTGGCGTCGTCGCCCTGAAGGATATCGATCTGTCCGTTTGGCGTGGCGAAATCCTCGCCGTTATAGGGCCCAACGGTGCTGGCAAGAGCTCGATCATCAATGTGATCAGCGGCGTATACCGACCCGATCGCGGTTTTGTGTGGCTCTCCGGGCGCCGCCATGCCCAGGTCCCGACGCAGAAACTTGCCCGTCTCGGCATTGCTCGCACGTTCCAAAACCTGGCATTGTTCAAGGGTTTGAGCGTTCTCGACAATGTCGTGGTTGGACGAGCGCAAAAGACGCGGTCTAGCTTCGTCGAACAGATCGTCGGCCTCGGTCGAGCCCGCACGGAACAGAGGGATGCCCGCAGTCGGGCTTTCGAGGTGCTCGAGTTCCTCCACCTTTCGCATATTGGCGATCGTCTGGTCGGTACACTGCCTTATGGTCTGCAAAAACGGGTGGAATTGGCGCGCGCTCTGGTGGCCGAGCCCGACATCCTGCTGCTCGATGAGCCGATGGCCGGAATGACGGCGACGGAAAAGAACGAGATGGCCGATTTCGTGCGCGCCGCACGTGACAGGTTCGGTACCACCGTCGTGCTGATCGAGCACGATATCGGCGTTGTCATGGGGTTGTCCGACCGCGTTGTCGTGCTCGACTACGGCCGCAAGATCGCCGATGGAACACCCAACGAAATCCAGCGCGACCAGCGCGTGATTGATGCCTATCTCGGTGTCGCTCCCGAAAATGAAGAGGGGGCGGGCATCTGATGGCTGACTTCGACTGGCTGTTCTTCATGGAGATTCTCGTCGGCGGCCTTTTGTCCGGCGTCATGTATTCGCTGGTCGCGATCGGTTTCGTCCTGATCTACAAGACATCCGGCGTCCTCAATTTTGCGCAAGGGGCGATGCTCCTGTTCGCGGCGCTGACCTTCGTCAGCCTGACGGAACGCGGCATTTCCTTCCCGCTCGCATTCGCGATCACCTTCGCGATCATGGTCGTTATCGGGATAGCTGTCGAGCGTACCGTGTTGAGGCCGCTGACCAACAAACCGCCGATCACGCTCTTCATGGCGACGCTCGGCCTCTCCTATATTGTCGAGGGCGCTGCCCAACTGATCTGGGGCACGCAGGTGCACGGCCTTGATCTCGGTATCGAGGATGTGCCGTTCGATGTCGGTGGTGTCTACATCAGTCAATTCGACATCTTCGCAGCCGTCGTTGCCGCCTCCATGGTGCTGCTGCTCTCTGTCTTCTTCCGTTACACCCGCATCGGGCTCGGTTTTCGCGCCGTGGCCGACGATCAGTTCGCGGCGCTCGCCGTCGGGTTGAGACTGCCTTGGATCTGGGCGACGGTCTGGGCCACCGCAGGTCTGGTGGCGCTGGTCGCCGGTCTTTTGTGGGGAGCCCGCGTCGGGGTGCAATTCTCACTGTCGCTGATTGTCCTGAAGGCCTTGCCGGTTCTCGTCCTCGGTGGGTTCGACTCGATCCTCGGCGCGATCCTCGGCGGGTTGCTGATTGGCGCGTCCGAGAAGCTGGCTGAGGTCTATATCGGCGGATATTTCGGCGGCGGCATTGAGGGTTGGTTTGCCTATGTGATCGCGCTCGCCTTCCTCCTCGTTCGCCCTTCCGGCCTGTTCGGCCAGAAGCTCTTGGAAAAGGTCTGACCGATGTCCACGATCACTTGCGATCTGCCGGCCTACCGGTTCCCCGCCCGCTGGGCGACGCCGTTGGCTTGGCTTGCCATTGCCTATGTCATTGTGCCGCTTCTCGGGTCAGACTACCTGTTCGAGGCTATCCTGCTGCCGTTCATGGCCCTCAGCCTCGCCGGCTTGGGGCTCAATATCCTGACGGGCTATGCCGGGCAGGTGTCGTTGGGGAGTGCTGCCTTCATGGCTGTCGGCGCGTTCGCGGCGTTCAATTTCAATCTTCGCGTCGACGGTCTGCCTTTGATCGTCAGTATGGTACTTGCTGGTTTCGCTGCGGCCGGCGTCGGCTTGGTGTTCGGCGTTCCCAGCCTGCGCCTCAAGGGCTTTTACCTCGCGGTATCGACGCTTGCAGCGCAGTTTTTCGTGCAGTGGGCACTGACCAAATTTAGCTGGTTTTCGAATGAGTCCGCATCCGGCGTTATCGATGCGCCTCAGCTTTCGGCTTTCGGTCTTGTTTTCGATGGGCCCGTCGGACGATACTATTTCGCGCTGACGGTGGTCGCCGTTCTCACTTTGCTGGCCCATCGGTTGGTGAATTCGCAGACCGGCCGCAATTTCATTGCCGTGCGCGACAACGAGACAGCGGCGCGGATCATCGGCGTGCCGGTGCTGAAAACCAAGCTTCTGGCCTTCGCAATCTCCTCCTTCATCATCGGCATCGCCGGAGTCCTGTGGGCGTTCGCCTATTTGCGCACGGTCGAGCCCGCCGGTTTCAATCTTGACCGGTCGTTCCAGGTCTTGTTCATCGTCATCATCGGGGGGCTTGCATCGATCCGCGGTGCTTTTTTCGGAGCGGCGCTGATCGTTGTGTTTCCCCTAGTCCTGTCCCGGCTTGGCTCCTTCCTGCTCGGAAACATCTTCAATTCAGGCGTGTTGGATATGAGTCAGCGCATCGTGCTCGGCGCGCTCATCATCCTCTTTCTGGTCCTCGAACCGGATGGGCTTGTCGCCCTTTGGGATCGGGTCCGAAAACGAATCCGTGCCGCCATCGTGCAGTCCTGATCGAAACGGAGCCATCAAGGCTCTCGAAATGCCACCAGCCCTCATCAGATCAACCCGGACCGGCGCCTTGCCCCGGTCGATACCCGGAGTATGTCCAAAAATGACGATCCTTGCCAAATTCAAGATTGCGGCTCTTGCCGCCGGCCTCGCCTTCACGGTGGCCCTGCCGATGGCCCATGCGGACGAACAATATTTCCCGCTTCAGAGCTATCGCGTCGGCCCCTATGCTGCCGGCGGCACCGGCTTCTTCGGTGGCTTCATCGATTATCTGAACCTGATCAACACGCGCGACGGCGGCGTGGGTGGCGTCAAGCTAACATGGTCGGAAGCTGAGACGCAGTACGAGGTCGAGCGTGGCGTCGAGGCCTATGAGCGCCTGAAGAGCAACCCGAACGTCGCTGCCTGGAACCCGCTTTCCGTGGGCATTGCCTATGCGATGATCGATCGCATCACCGCCGACAAGGTCCCGTTGATCACCATCAACCATGGCCGCACGGATTCGACCGACGGCCGCGTTTTCCCTTATGTCTTCCCGCTGCTGCTCAACCCGTACAGCGAAACTTCCGGCATCGTGAACTACATCGCCGGCAAGGAAGGCGGTATCGAAAACCTCAAGGGTAAGAAGCTCGTCGTTCTCTATCATGGCTCGCCTTATGGCAAGGAAACGATCCCGATCTACGAACTGTTGGCGAAGAAATACGCCTTTGAACTACAGCAGATCGAGGTTCCGCATCCGGGGAACGAGCAGCAGTCGCAATGGCTCACGATCCGCCGCGCCAAGCCAGACTTCGTCATCCTACGCGGTTGGGGCGTGATGAACCCGGTCGCGCTGAAAACCGCAGCCAAGGTTGGCTTCCCGGCAGATCATATTATCGGAAACGTCTGGTCCAATTCAGAAGAAGACGTCATCCCCGCTGGTGATGCCGCCAAGGGCTATACGGCAATCACCACGCAGGCATCTGGCACAAAATACCCGGTCGTTCAGGAGATCGTCAAAGCGCTCTACGACTCCGGCAAGGGCAACCTCGAAGACAAGAAGCGTATCGGGTCAGTTTATCATAACCTCGGTATCGTCAACGGCATCCTCAATGTCGAGGCAATCCGTATCGCGCAGGAGAAGTTCGGCAAGCGGACGCTCACGGGCGACGAGGTCCGCTGGGGTTTTGAACACCTACAACTCAACCCGGCGCGTGTCGAGGCGCTCGGCGCCAAGAGCCTGTTCCACTCGATCAACGTTACCTGGGATAATCATGAGGGCAACGGCTACGTGACTTTCCAACAGTGGGACGGGAAGAAGTGGAACGTTGTCTCTGACTGGATTGCACCGGACTGGGCACTGTTGCGGGCGATCATCGAGAAGTCCTCGGAAGCCTACGCGACCGAGAAGGGCATCAAGCTTCGTACCGCGGCAGACGCCGAAACGGCGACCAACTAATCCCTTCAAGCCGCGCCTGATAACGGGCGAGGCTTGAAGAACCGGGCGCGA
This sequence comes from Rhizobium sp. NLR22b, assembly GCF_019685295.1. Taxonomy (NCBI): domain Bacteria; kingdom Pseudomonadati; phylum Pseudomonadota; class Alphaproteobacteria; order Hyphomicrobiales; family Rhizobiaceae; genus Rhizobium; species Rhizobium sp. NLR22b. The sequence goes on along the minus strand of NZ_JABDWM010000026.1, from coordinate 41,945 downwards.
GGATGGTGCCTCCCTCTCCAACCTCGCGCCTTCTCTCAATCCGACCTTTTAAGGCAAGAGGACACTGTCATGGCTCTGGAAACCACTCTGCTTGCGGTCGATGATCTGAAGGCAACGTACAATCACGCCATCACCGCACTCGACGGCGTCGGTTTCCATCTGGCGCGTGGTGAAATTCTGGCGCTCCTTGGCGCCAACGGCGCGGGAAAGACGACGACGCTCAAGGCGTTGTCCAATCTGCTTCCAGCCGAACGTGGGCAAGTCGTTTCCGGCAGCATCCGCTTCGACGGGCTCGATGTCCTGCGCACAAGCCCTGCTGCACTGGTGCGTGCCGGTCTCGTGCAGGTGCTTGAGGGCCGCCATTGCTTCCGCAGCCTGACGGTCGAGGAAAACCTCGTCTCCGGCGGGCTTGGCCGCAGCGGCACGCGCGCTGAGATCGCCGAGGATATCGAGAAGATCTACGCGCATTTCCCCAGGTTGAAGGAAAAGCGTCGTGCACTTTCCGGCCTGACCTCGGGTGGCGAGCAGCAGATGACGGCGATCGGCCGGGCGCTCATGTCGCGGCCGCGCCTCCTGGTTCTCGACGAACCATCCATGGGACTGGCGCCGCTCATCGTCCAGGACATTTTCCAGAAGCTCCGCCACCTCAATCGCGAAGAAGGTCTTTCTATCCTTGTGGCGGAGCAGAATTCCGCCGTCGCTCTGAAATATGCGGATCGCGCCATCATTCTCGAAAACGGCGCCACGGTGCTGACCGGTGACGCACAGGATCTGCGCGGGCGCGACGACATCAAGTCTTTCTACCTCGGCCAGAGAGCCGTGGCTCCCTCCATCCCCGCCGTTGTCGGCTAACACGATCCAAGAGGAGAAACACCGTGACCCATCCTACCATAAATACCGAAAATGCCGCAAAGGCCGTGCCACCTGTTCCACGCCCGTCGCAGCCCGCCCACATTATCAAGACTGACGCCGAAGCGATTGCCGTCGCCAAGACACTCGCGGCAGAGTTCGTCAAGGAATCGGCAGCACGCGATCGCGACCGCATCTGGCCGGTCAAGGAACTGGACGCGTTTTCGCAAAGCGGGCTTTGGTCTATCAACGTGCCGAAGGCCTTCGGCGGTCCCGAGGTCTCTTATGCGACGCTTGCGAAGGTCATCGAGATCATCTCGGCGGCCGATTCATCCATCGGACAAATCGCGCAAAACCACCTGGGTGTGGTCGCCGCCATCCGCACGGTGTCAGACGAAGACCAACAGAAGCTGCTCTTCGCGGAAGTGTTGAAAGGAACGCGCTTCGGCAATGCCTTCTCCGAATTTGGATCCAAGCGTGCGGTCGACTTCGAAACAAAATTCGTTGATGCCGGAGATCATGTCGTGGTCAACGGCCAGAAATTCTACTCGTCAGGAGCGCTGCTCGCGCATCTGGTGCCAATCGTGGCACTGGATAACGAGGGCAGGGCCTGGTACGCAATTGCCGAGCGCGGTGCCCCGGGTCTGACTGTCATCGACGACTGGTCCTCCTTTGGCCAGCGTACCACGCTGTCGGGCACGGTACTGCTTAACAACGTCAAAGTGTCGAAGACGCATCTCGTGCCTGGCTACAAAGGGTATGAAGTGCCGACTGCGGACGGAGCGATCTTCCAGATTATCCAAGTGGCTGTCGATACCGGCATCGCGCAGGCCGCGATTGACGAGACCGTCAGTTTTGTGCGCACCAAGAGCCGCGCCTGGGTGGATTCCGGCGTCGACAACGCTTGGGACGATCCGTACACAATCCAGGCGATCGGGGACTTGACGCTAAGGCTTCATGCGGCGCAGGCGCTGCTTGAAAAGGCAGGTTATGCCATTGACCGAGCGATCCTCGACCCGAACGCGGGAACCGTTGCGGAAGCCCAGATCGTTACCGCCGAAGCCAAGATCCTCTCCACTGAGATCGCGATCGCGGCCGCCAACAAGTTGTTCGAACTGGCAGGAACGCGCTCGACCCTTGCAGAGCACGGGCTTGATCGCCACTGGCGCAACGCCCGCACCCATACTCTGCACGACCCCGTCCGCTGGAAGTACGCCATTTTGGGTAAGTATTTCCTGAACGGCGAGAAGCCACCGCTCCACGCCTGGAGCTGAGTTTTTCGATCTGCAAAGCACCCTGAGATCAGGTGCTCTGCAGATTTGTCTCCAGCGTATACGAGGGAGGAAGTTGTGGCCTTCGTCAACGACTGTCGCGGACATTGTTGTCACTGCTCGGCCGCCGATCGTCATAGCCCCCAGTCGTTTTCATATTCTGCCGGCCAACTACGAAGGCGTGCCGTGCGGCCGAGATAAACGTTTTCGCATCCGTCATTCAAATCGTTCATATCAAAACAATGGATTTCACTAATTCGCTCTTGGAAAAGATAAGGGGCACAGGCGGCGCCCGTTGCCTAATAAGGAGTATATGCGATGAATATCAAAGGCAGTGACAACGGCGATTTTATTTGGGGATCCGATAAAAACGACACTATCGATGGCGGCAAGAAGAATGACTGGATTGATGCCGGCAAAGGCGATGATCGGCTCAACGCCGGTGACGGCCATGACAGGATCATGGCCGGTCCCGGCCATGACATTGCCTGGGGCGGGGATGGCTCAGACGCAATCCATGCTGGTGATGATGACGACCTCCTGTATAGCGACGCCTCCTCCGCCTTCAATCCCTTCGAAGAGCGCCGCGTAATACCTCATAGCGGCGAGAGCGACGACTGGCTCCACGGCGATAAGGGAAGGGATACCCTGGTGGCCGGTGACGGCGCAGATGTTTTGACTGGCGGCGAAGACGGTGACGCCTTCGTGTTTCGGTTCCACGATCCTATGGTTGGAACAACGCACTGGTATACGACTGTGACGGATTTCGACCCGAAGCAAGACCGTTTTGTCATGGACGCCGGTGACTTCGGCAAAGGGGATCTGTTTGGCGCAAATTTCATCAACCACTCGAAGGGTTTCCCAGGCGAATTTGTGGATACTTTCTACAACGGCGCGGCCGAAGGCGCGCACGGCGAGCACGTCGTGGTAATCACTGATCGAGGCTTTGCGTCTGCCGCTGCCGCCGCGACTGCTATTGATCACGAAGCCCGCGGTGACATCATTGCCTACCATGATGAAAAAACTCTCGGTCAGGATGGCAAAACTCACGGTGCGACACTAGCCTATGTCGATTCTGCGAACCACGCGCATGCCTTCGCTCATGTCGACAATCTGCACGACATGTCGGATCTTACCTCGCTTACGGCGGAAAATTTCGGCTTCATTTAATTCGAAGATCCGAGGAGCGTTCCACCCTTGGGGCGCTTCTCTTTTCCAACTTGGCGCAGGGAACTGAAAATAGAAACGACGTGATTTTATTGATCGACTGCACCAGTAAAGGTACGCCATTGAAACAAGTTCTCGTCGCCGATCACGACGCCGCCATGCGCCACCTGCATCCTGGGGCGGTTGCGCAAGCTGACTTTCTTCTCGCTGGCTGAGGCCAATGCCGCTATTGGCACTTGATCGCATCAACGATCACCTCATGCGTCGATTGGGTGTTACCCGGCGGCAAGTATTTGAACGTGTCGAACGTGCTGCGCTCGCTAGCCTCCCGGGTTGAAACTACGGATTCGCCGAATGGCGTCTGGTCCGTGTCTCGACCGATTATCACGTCGAGTTCAAAAGCTTCTTTTATTCCGTCCCACATGCCCTCATTCGCCAGCAGGTCGATCTTAGAGCAACGGCGCGCACCATCGAGATCTTTTACCGCGGCAAGCGCATCGCCGTCCATCAGCGCCGCTATGGCGGCTGTCGTCATGGAGCCGACCCAGATCACATGCCCAGTTCCCACCGGCGATACGCTGAGTGGACACCAGATCGCTTTCGGCGCTGGGCCGCATCCATCGGTCAAAGCATGCCGCGAGGATTTCTCCGTTGCATACCACCGCGTTCCCCGGCTGTTCGCCACGCTCGCGCTTGCAAGGGGTGACGGGCGATACGGCAGAATCCCCAAATCTATCGCCAAGACCGACCTGCTGATCCTCGATGACTGGGGACCGGAAAAACTCAACGATGATCAGCGCCGCGATCTTCTCGAGATCATCGAAGACCGCTACGAGCATCGCTCGACGATCGTCACAAGCCAGGTGCCCCTGGATCGCTGGTGGGAAATTATTTCAAACCCAACGCCGCCGATGCGATACTGGATCGCCTCGTTCACAACGCCGAGGCATCGATCTCATTGGCGAAAGTATGCGCAAACAGCGTTCACCGATGGCGCTTGAAACACAGCAAAGCTTGACCTGACACAAAACCCGATCCAAACATCAAACAGACCCAGGATCAGCCCGAAAAATGGCCGGCTTCAAATCGGAATCGGTGGCCGGTTTCATCGGAATACGCACCCAATGCAACATCTGAAGATCGACCTGATCGGCTTGCTTAATGCCAACGAAGCGCATCGTCGGTCGTCTTGCAGCTTCTGCGATCGCCGCAGCATCGATGATGTCATTCTTGTTCGATTTTACATAGACTTCACTGCGCCGGGATGATGCGGACGGAATGCCCCATCGTCTGCAACTTGGCGCAAGCCATTGGGAACCCGGACGGGATTCCATTCCGACAAGCGTTCTGTTCGCTCGTTCGAAGAACTGCAGTAGCGTCTCGCGCCGGAACTATCCAGGCCGACCACGTGGAAGAGGTTCTTTCCGATATCGATGCCGAAGACGGCGCATTGGCGCAGTTGGTTGCGATCCATAATTTCAGCCCTCCTTTGCCCACCTCCGTTATGCTCTCGGGAGACAGGACGGACCATCCCATTAGCTCTAAGCCCTGCTCGTAAGCGGGAGGTGGTGAAGGGCATGTGCCGCGATTGGTCGACTCCCGGCCGGCGCCAATACAACTCAGGCGCTGGCGCGCTAATGACGTGATCAGGTTAAACCATCCGGCATCCAGCGCTCGGCTATTGCGAATGTGCGGATTGGATGTTTGCATTTGCGGCTGCAACCGTCGAGGCCTCCCTGGGTGACGCGACTTTGGGAGCCGCAAAACCACCGCGGATTGCTACATTCAACCGCACGTGATCCTTGGCCAGTTGTTGGATCGCCGCAGCGAGGCTCGCCTGAGCGCTGGACATCTGCCTTTGCGCTTCGAGAACATCGAGGAGAGAAGAGGCGCCATCCGTGTACGAGGCCATCGAAAGCTTCAGTGCTTCTTCGATCGTTTCTACTTGCCTGCGACGTGAGTTCTCTGTGTGAACGTCGCGTCGGACGGCTGTCAAAGCGTCCTCGACTTCCTGCACAGCTGTCAGGACGGTTAATTTCCAGCTTATGTAGGCTGCTGCGGCGTCGGATTTAGAAGTCTCCACGTTTGCCTGCAAACGGCCGCCGTCCAGAATTGGGAGGTCAAGGCTCGGCCCGAAGGACCATTTCAAGATACCCCCGTGACGGCCGCGCTGCTTGATATAGGAAGGGGTGATCGAGCCGGAGAGCGTTATCGCGGGGTAAAGCTGTGCTTCCGTCACGCCGATCTGTGCAGTCGCGGCGGCTAGATCCCGTTCAGCCTGGCGAATATCGAATCGATTGCAAAAAAGATCGGCGGGAATGCCGGCATTGATCTTTCCGCGATAGACCGGCTGCCCTTCACTTTTCTGCAGTTGCTTGATCACTGTTTCCGACGGCAAAGCGAGGAGGGCCGCAATGTGATGCGCCGACACGCGAAAATTCAGTAGTTGCACGCTGGAGACATTCTGTGTGCTCGTGACATCTCCCCCTTTGCCGATCTCGCCGCTTGTCGTGTGTGATGCCTTGGGAAGGCCCCCGGCGCCAGCGATGGTGACGTCCGCGGCGGCGGCATTAATCTTTTCGAGCGCCTGCTGAACACTGAGGTTCTCATCCAGGCCGGAGGCAACGTACTGGTCGAGCGTACGATCTGAAAACGAATCCCACCACGCCGACACCGCAACATCGCCGGCGCTCTGTTTTGCACCCTCGGAAAACTTCTCCGGTAAAGGCGTTTCCGGCGGTGCATGGTCGGGCCCGAGCATGCAAGATGACAAAAGTAGCGGCAACACCGCAGCGGCCAGACGGAACGAATGCAATCAATCAGCCTCTATTCCAGCGAAATTCAAGTCAAACCCGTTTCTCCTGCCCGAGGGATGATGCCAGCGCGCAATTACCGACGCAGCAGATCGAGAATTCCGGCGTGACACTACAAAATCCCGTGCAGCCAAAACAACAAGTCAACACCCGCTGGCGCGAGCTGGCGTCAAATCCCTTTAGGCCTGTCGTTCGGATCAAACTGAATGATAGTGATCCAATTAGCAGTGAGTGCCGGTCGGTTCTCGTTCTCGATCTCGACCGTCACCTCGTAAGTGGTCACCAGCATGCTTGCGCCGCGAAATTGACATTCAGAGAGAACGAAGCGACCGCGCACACGGCTGCCGGTCTTAACCGGTGACATGAAACGTACCCGGTCTAAGCCGTAGTTAAGACCCATGGTCTGCTCACGGATCCTTGGCATGCCGCTAAAGTTCATCGCCGACAGAAGCGAGAGTGTCAAGAAGCCATGAGCGATAGTGCCACCAAACGGGCTTTCGACTGCCGCGCGTTCCGGGTGCACGTGGATGAATTGATGATCGCGTGTCGCGTCGGCAAAGAGATCGATTGTAGTTTGATCAACGGTGATCCATTCGGATTTGCCGAGCTCCTGGCCAATTCGCGACGGCACGTCGGCGAGCGAAAGTTCGTGCATACAACCTCACTTATTTGATGTCTGATCTAGTCGTGGATTTTGCCGGAGGCGAGTTGCGATCTAGCCAATCGTTACAATCATTCGACTGTGACTGATTTAGCGAGATTCCGCGGCTGGTCCACATCTGCCCCCATAACGACCGCCGTATGATACGCAAGAAGCTGCAGCGGCAGAGAAAAGATCATCGGCGCGATAATCTCCTCAACATCGGGTAATACGATAGTGTGCATGGTGGGAAGCTTTGACATCGAAGCTCCCGTTTCGTCGGTGATCAGAATGATGCGGCCGCCGCGGGCGGCCACTTCCTGCATGTTGGAGACAGTCTTATCGAAGAATCGGTCATGTGGCGCGATAACGATGACTGGCATATTTTCATCGATCAGTGCGATCGGACCGTGTTTTAATTCTCCTGCTGCATAACCTTCTGCATGGATATAGGAGACCTCCTTGAGCTTCAGCGCACCTTCCATAGCCAATGGGAAACTCGTGCCGCGACCGAGATAGAGCACGTCGCGGTAATTCGACAATTCCCGTGACAAGAGCTCGATCTTCGGCTTGATGTCGTTCAGCACCTGTCGCATAACGCCCGGCAACGTCGCCAAACTTTGGACGAGCACTTGTTCCTCGTCGTCCGTGATTGCGCCCCGCGCCTTGCCCGCGCCGATGGCTAGCGCAGCGAGAACAGCAAGCTGGCATGTGAATGCCTTGGTAGAAGCAACGCCGATCTCTGGCCCGGCGAGGATCGGAAAGATGGCATCTGCCTCGCGGGCAATTGTTGATTCTGGGGTATTGACGACAGCACCAATTCTCAGACCTTGTGCTTTGCAATAACGCAGCGATGCAAGCGTGTCAGCCGTCTCACCAGATTGAGAGATGAAGAGCGCTGCCGATCGCGGCGACAACGGGATTTCGCGGTAACGGAATTCAGAGGCGACATCAATTTCCACCATTAACCGTGCGTAGCGCTCGAACCAATATTTGCCAATCAGTCCGGCAAGATATGCCGTGCCGCAGGCGGAGATCGCGAGGCTCTCAACTCTGGCGAAATCGATGTCGGTTGAAGTGACTGTGACATGACTATCGTTGACATTGATGTAGTGCCCAAGAGCACCGGCGATGACCTCGGATTGCTCGTAGATTTCCTTCTCCATAAAGTGCCGGTGATTGCCCTTGCAGACCAGGTCGGCGGTAGCAACCGATCTGTGCCGCGGGCGCGTAACGACTTTGCCTTCGATATCGAAAACTTGGACACTCGCTTTGCCTATAACAGCCCAGTCGCCATCTTGCAGATAAGTGATGTCATTGGTGAACGGAGCAAGAGCGATCGCGTCGGAGCCTAGAAACATCTCACCGTCGCCATGGCCTATCACTAATGGTGGCCCATTGCGCGCCACCATAATGCTTGCGGGATCCTCCTCAAACAGAATGGCAAGCGCGAAGGCGCCCTTGACGCACTTCAGCATGGCTTGCATTGCCTCGAGACATCCCATGCCATCCCGACGGAACTTTGTCAGGAGATGCGCAATCACCTCGGTGTCCGTGTCGGTCTGGAACTTGGCCCCTACCTTCGCCAATCCGTCCTTTAGCTCGGAGAAATTTTCAATGATGCCGTTATGAACAACGGCTACGCCATCGGCAAAGTGCGGGTGTGCGTTGCATTCTGTCGGTGCGCCATGGGTCGCCCATCGTGTGTGGGCGATGCCAACAGTGCCGCTCAGGGGTTCTTTTTTCAATCTCGTTTTAAGGTTCCCGAGCTTGCCTTTTGCGCGGCGTCGGCGCAATTCTCCCTCGAATATCGTAGCAATGCCTGATGAATCATATCCGCGGTATTCCAGCCGCTCCAAGGCTGCTACCAGCCGCTCCGACACGGGCTTATGTCCCACTATGCCAACAATCCCACACATGCTCGTCACCCGTGTCCAAGAGCCCCCGACCGGTAGTCAGGAAGGCGGACGCCGCTCGGCGCGTGTCCTCCAGCGCGTGCTAATAAATCTAAACAGATTAGTAAAATTGATTGTTGCGATAGCTATCATCCACAATATGAATGCGGCGCACTCAGTAGGATCGATTGACGCTGTACGCAGCCAATGATGCCTTCTCCACAGTGTCGACTGATAAGCTACGCCCGGGTGTTGGGCGCCTACCTCTGAAGATGTTCCTGGCAACAGCGATTGGTACTTGCCGGCGACATAACGCCAGCGGATGTCTATTCGAAACGAGCAATTGTCATTCATCGAGCGCACGGACTGCATGCACGCGGCCGTTCGTACCTCATAAATCGGAAGAGAACCAGCATCTCCTTGAAAACACCAGTCGATCTAGATTCTACAGGTTGGTTTCGGGCACCGATGGGAAGGAGGCTTTGGCATGGGACGAACGAAGGCTATCTTCGGGCGGTCTCCCAGGAAAAGGTCACATGGCCGCGTGTGTCGGCAGTAGATGGTGCCTCGAGTTTTCGACTGGACAGCCGGATCCTGACGCTGGAACCCGGCGGTTCGGTGCGATGTGCAGCCGGTCGTATCAAACGCGATCAGTAATCACATAGCACGACTGCCCGACCGCATTTGCAAAGAGAACTGCGTCAGAGTGCCGATGGTCGCACGGGCCATGGCGACCCAAAATCTTCGTTCGCACAAGCAACGAGACTACCTCTTACCACCAGATTTTCGCCCGACGCCTACTTTTATGATGGCGGCAGGCGTCCACCGACTCTGACCCGAGCAGGATTTCCCATGGCCGTGCATCCTGCAGGGACATCTCGCGTGACCACGCTACCAGCGCCAATGACAGCGTGATCGCCGATCGTCACGCCCGGGAGAATGATCGCTCCACCGCCAATCCAGGCGTTTCTGCCGATGCTGACAGGTCGTCCCAACTGCAGTCCGGCCTGGCGCTGCTCGGGATCATGTGGATGGTCCGCGGTATAAATCTGCACAGCAGGCCCAATTGCGGTTCCGTCACCGATAGTCACCGTTGCCACGTCAAGAATGACGCAGTTGAAATTGATGTAAACCCAAGCTCCGATCCGAATGTTGAACCCGTAGTCGCAGTGAAACGGAGGGCGAATAGCCGCTCCAAGCCCCACCGTTCCCAATCGTTCCGACAGAAGCGCATGCCACCGCTCGGCGGGGTCGCCCAGCGTGTCATTGTACCGTTTCAGCCAAGCCCCGGTGAGGAGCAGCTCGGCTTGGATCTCAGGATCCGCTGCGTTATACATCTCGCCTGCGAGCATCTTTTCTTTTTGGCTGCGTGTCATCGTCTCTTCTCAGATCTTGTTCGAGGAGTGGTCGGTCATTGCGCTCAAATTCACCTGGTTGCCGGCAGAGCGCACAGAGGAGTTAACAGCAATCTTTCGCCTTTTCGCGGCTGATTCGAAAGTCATCTGCTCAAGCGCGGCAAATCCTGCAGATAGGCAGACCGGGAGCGACCTTCGCATTCACCGGCTGGGGGAGGGCACAATAAGATGTGTCTATTTAGCTTGGCAGATTCCGAACACAGCGGCAAGCGCATAGGCAGACCAGGGCTGACTAAGAGACCTTCATTAGGACTTTTACTCAAATCACTGCCCAGCTTCCCGAAGGGTTTATTTTATCCCAGCTCTATGGGCCGTCCGCCGTGCTCGATGCCGGCGGGAATGCAAATCGTCAGCGTCTTGGCGGGGCGCGGCATGACGAAGGGTGGTTCACCGACGGAGGCCGCTATCGCGGCCGCCGTCAATAGAATCCTTGGAACCGGAAAGATTACCGCTGGCCAGTGCCTATGAACTGCTCATTAGCTGTAGTTTCTTTCACCCACCGATTGCTTCTTAGCGTGCAGAATTGGGTCGCCAGGGTGACAAGCGCGCGACAGCGGGCGGAGGTGGATATTCCACTTTCCGCCTCACCTTCGCGCAAGACCGGACGAGAACTGTTGGATGTGGAAAATTCACCCCTTACTGGCAGGCGGTCAGGCCCCCCGGATTTCGAATGGCAGTAAAACCGACGCCATCGATCGTGTTGTCGTCGCGGGCAATGAAGCAGTAATTGTCATCGGCGGGGGGAGCGGCGACGATGCAGGAGTTGGCCCCACCCGGTATGACAAAGGTGTCGGCTCCGACGATCGCAAAGACGGAGGCCGTTCCGTTCGGATGGGGCACCGGCTGCTTGGTGAAGAGGATCGCGTCGTTCGGCGGTGCGACCGCAATGGGCTGATAGTTCCGGCAATCGGACGAAAAAACGAGTTGTGCGGCGGCAGGCAGCGCTGTTGCGAGGATAGAGACGATGGAAATGGCAAGCCCGGCAGCAATTCTATTGCGACGCGCTGTTTGGCCAGCGAATTTCGACGTGATACGTAACATTGCTATATTCCTTTCGTTTCAAGGGTTGGCTTGTTCAAGCGTCAGTGATGATCCGGATCTCTGGGTCTATGGTCCTCCTGTCGCCGAAAAGGTTCCGTCGGCTTTGTAAGTCACGGTGTAGGTCGCGTAACCGGTCGTGAAATCGCAGCATGCCGAGTTGCTCTCGTCATAAGTCACGGTGCTTCCGACCGGCTGGTAGCCCATCTTCACGAAAAAGATTTGCTTAGGTATGCAGTTCATGACGGCGTTAGGGACAGGAGCGACGAAGCTCGAGAGTATGATCGCTTGATTGTCGTTCAGTGCAACGACGCCACAATAGAGTTCGGGACGCGGCAACGGCGTGTAGGAAGGCACGTTTATGCCAAACCCTCCGATCGCAACTCCGGCTTGATTGGCTGGCGCGGAAAGTCCAAGCGGATCGAGCGTCAAGGTCGTGCAATTGTCCGGCGAACCGTCGACCGTGGTGAGCGTAACCGGTCGGAACGCCGAGCTGCTGCCGACCACGGATAGCGTGGCGGCATTGAGCGAGAGAAGCGCGATAAGCTGCGAGGGCGACGCCGCCTGTTTGGTGCTGAGGGCACCTGCATAGACCTGACTGTCCAAACCGAAATTGATCTGCGCTCCCGAACTTGCGTAATTGCCGATGCTTTGGCAGCCGAGACTGCCGCTGAGGATGGGACCATGGCTCGGCAGCAACGGAAATGCCGCCTGCTTCTGGAAAACATAGAAATATTGCGTCGTCTGCGAGAAGTTCCGAACGATGATCTGGTAGGACGAACTGGTCATGGCGCGTGACAATCCCCTCTGAGATCAAGCCTGTCCGTCGCCCGGCGGGCGGCGGCAACGCGCGGATGGTGCGCATGCAGGTGAAGAGGGGACGGTTCTTCACCTGCATGGCTGCCAAGGTTTACTGGAGCTGCGTCGTCCAGGTGCCGTCAGATTTCAGGCTGACGTTGCAGACGGAATAGCCGCCGGTGAAGTCGGAAAGCGCCGCGTTCACGCTCGACTGCGTGAAGTTCATCACGACACCTGGCGTGTAGGCGCCGGTCTGGACATAATATTTCAGGATCGGCTGGCAATCGGTATTGCTGGCCGGGTTTGCCTGCACGAAGTTGGAGAGCACGATGCCGCCATTGACGGCAACCGCTGAGCCGACATTGAAGTAGGGCGGCGAGTTGAAAACCGGCGTGGTGATGCGGAATGCGCCAGGCTGTACACCTTCCCCGTAGATTGGCGAGGATAGTCCGAGCGGATTGACCGTTGCAGTCGTCCAGTCGTTCGGTTTACCGCTGCCACCCGAACTCGGAGCAAGATCAATGGCGCGGCTGGCTGACGAGTAGCCAGATGATGCGCCAATTTGCGGCGGTGTATTTGCCTGCTGGGTGCCGGCATAGTATTGCAGGTTGACCTGGAAGGTCAGGATCGCGCCGGTGTTGTCGTAGTTGCCGAGCGATTGCGAGAAAAGGCTGTTCGAATAGACTTGCCCGCCGCCGGTATAAATTGCCGGTTGCTGGAAGAAGTAGAAGTTTTGCGTCTGGGATTCGTAGTTTTTCACGTTGATGGTCAACATTGTTGACATGTCGGCAACCCTTCTGCGTTGATTGTGAAAACAAGGGTCTTCGCGTCGGCGAGGGCAGGGTGGGCTAGCCTTCCTGCCGGTCCCGTCAATGAAACCCTAATTAGAAAGATCGTTGATGCTGCTCATTTAAGCAACCTAGAGCTGTTGAGCGCAAGTTAAAAAACCGTTCAGAATTGTGCTTAGCGTAAGGCGTGTTCCGGAGGGATGGATTCGAGCAGCCCAATAAGATTGGACTGAGCCGCCGCAGATCGGCCGCGTAGCGCCATTACCCACAGCAATTCCGTGGCGGAGATCGCGCTGTTCCTATGCCCGTCCATGGTCCCTCGCCCCAAGAGCAGCCAATCGAGGGAAACATCCAGCAGGCGCGCGAGAGCGCAGGCGCTTTCCAGGGACGTATGGCCGCCATTTTGCCAGCGCGAGACGGCCGCGACTGATACATTCAGTTCGGCTGCAAGAGCGTGTACTTTCCGGAACTTGCCCCGAGATATCGCTTCTCGAATGCGTTTGCCGCGGGCTGGATCGTAGGTCACGAACGATTCTTCCTTGGTTGCGTTGAAGTGGCAGCCACAGCGAGCTTGAGATCGATCAAGCTTCGGAAATGCCTGTGAAAATGAAAGGTAAGTCGAAGCGCCGGTCAATCTGGTGAAATATCCAGATTGCTCGAGGTCGGCCCCTGTTGTGAAACATCGACGATCAGGAGGAACGGATATGTTGCGGATATTCACCAAAGACATGCTCGAGACCGATCGACGTGCATTCGATGCAATGTTTCGGGCTCGCGCCGTCGTTTTTCGCGATCGGCTGGGATGGCAGGTCGATGTCCGGGATCAATGGGAGAGGGACCGATATGATGAGGTCGAAGATCCCGTATATCTCGTCACTCAACGACCTTCGGGCACACTGACAGGTTCGCTACGCCTGCTGCCGACCACTGGCGCGACGATGCTCAAAAGCGAGTTTCGGCATTTCTTCGATCAGCCTATCGACGTCGACAGCCCGACGACCTGGGAATGTACTCGCTTTTGCGTTCACCCATCTGCCGGACACATCGCGCAATCGCGCGCAGTCGCCACCGAACTGCTCTCAGGGCTTTGCGATCTTGCCCTCGGCGCCGGTATCGAAAACATCGTCGGCGTCTATGATGGGGCGATGGTCGGGGTGTATCGCAGGCTCGGCTGGAGGCCGACGCCGCTTGCCCGATCACTGCCCGAGATCGGCAAACTGTATGTCGGCCTGTGGGACGTGACTGCAGATAACTGTCGGACACTTCGCACCAACCTAGCCCGACTTCTCAATGGAACCTCTTCCTGTCCTGGCAGAGCCCTTGTCGATGGTGGCATGCGGTAAGGCCAGTCGCCGTCCCGCCGCCCACAGTGTCGTCAGTTCCTTAACCTGTTCTTCACATCGCGCCATGGTTGCCATAAAATGTTCTTTTCTCGCTAACCGCGAAATGTTACGATTACCCCAGTCAGGAAAACACACAACCGCGAGTCCATCTCATGCTGAGCAGTTCTCGTTTTTTCTACAGTTTGGACCGGATCTCCGCATCGCCGACGTTGGAAGATCTGGAAACGACGCTGGACGAAGTCCGCCGCATCTATGCGATATCGCACATGGTTCTGCATGTGACCCGCTCCTCGGGCGCAGCGGCCAACAATCCATTGCTGATGCTGACCTACCCGCCCGAGTGGGTGAAGCAATATCTTGCCCGGGATTACTTCAGCATCGATCCCGTCGTGCGGCTCGGACAGCGCGGCTTTCTGCCCGTGGAATGGTCCGCGTCAAAATGGGATTCAGGGCGGGCTCACGGCTTCTTTAAGGAGGCGATGGCCTTCGGTATCGGGCAGCAAGGCGTGACACTGCCGGTGCGTGGGCCTCACGGGGAGCGATCGCTGTTTACGATCACCTCCAATCAGCCCGCCTCCTACTGGCGTCGGTTCCGCATGGACAGCATGCGCGACCTCCAGTTTCTCGCCCACCATCTCCACGACAGGGCCATGATTCTGTCGGGCCTGAGAAAAACTGCGGATTTTCCGCAATTGTCGCGCCGCGAACTGCAATGTCTCGATATGACGGCCAGCGGCCTAATGGCAAAGCAGATCTGCGCCCGCTTGTCCATTTCGGTAAGTGCTGTGCAGCTCTATCTTGCGTCGGCACGCCGAAAGCTGACCGTCGCCACGACCAGTGAAGCTGTCGCCAAAGCCACGGCGCTCGAATTGATATCAGCGTGGTGATCGCTTTCTCCGATGACCACGAAGGCCGCAAAGTCACCGAAGGTTCATCAATGCCAACAAGCAGCGGTGCCGAGCCCACTTCGTCAGACGTGTGTGCTCGCTGATGCCGGAAAGAGCAGGCGACGGGCTGCATCCCTCTCATCCCACAGCCTTTGCCCCGAGACGGCGGAGTAGCATGGTGTGCGCGGAGGAAAACTTCAGATGCGAGAGTATCCGAGGAATTAGAGCGAGACTATTTGACAGGATTGCGGTGCCTGCTTCAAGCATGTGCCGCTGGCCATACAAGGGTTAGTCGTGACGATCTTCACTTCATTGCACCTGCTTGAACGCAAGGACAGCATTCATGCCGCCCATGGCGAAGGCGTTGCTCATGGCCACGCCCACCCTGCGCTCCCGGGGCACATTTGGCGTGACGTCCAGATCACAATCGGGGTCTGGTTCGCGATAGTTGGCCGTGGGCGGCACGACACCTTCTTGGATCGCCATCACGCAGGCTATCATCTCGAGCGCACTTGCTGCCCCGAGGCAGTGCGCGTGAGTGGATTTGGTGGAAGAGATGGACATCGATCGAGCATGGTCACCAAAGACGCGCTTAATCGCCGTCGTTTCGATCTGATCGTTGGCCTTGGTGCCGGTGCCATGGGCGTTGAGGTAGTCTACATCCTCGGCATTTAAACCCGCATCAACAAGGCAGGCGCGCATCGCCGCCTCCGGCCCATGCACAGCTGGTGCAGCTATGTGGTAGGCATCGGCGGAAAGGCCGATGCCGGCGACCTCGGCAAGCATCGTTGCACCGCGGGCGGCGGCATGCTCATAGCTTTCCAGCACGGCCATGCCCGCACCTTCGCCCAAAACTAGTCCTTTCCTGTCGCCCGAGAATGGCCGGCAAGTATCTGGAGCGAGTACGCGCATTGCTTCCCATGCCTTAAGCACGATCCACACGAGTGGCGCGTCGCTGCCTCCAGCTAGCATAACGTCCGCCCTACCGAGCTTGATCTGATCTACCGCTGAAGCGATCGCATGGTTGGCCGAGGCGCAGGCAGAGGTGGCACCGAAGACTGGCCCCCGCAGCCCGAGGTTCATGCTTACCTGACAGGCAGCCGCGCTAGGCATTGCCTTTACCCCAGTGAATAGCTCAGTGCGAGTCGCGCCGCCCAATAGGAGGGTGCGGTAGGCCTTCTCGGTAGCGTCCCAGCCGCCAAAGCCAACGCCCACTGTCGCGCCGAAACGGTGGGCATTTCCTTCATTGCACGAAAGGCCGGCCTGTAGCATGGCTTGTTTAGCTGCAAGCACGGCTAGCAGGCTGAAGCGGTCCATGGAGATGAGCTGTTTGCGATCAATGTCGTGTTGAGGCAGCACCTTGATCTCGGTCCCGATCATCCCCTTCAGCTCATGAATCTCTGAGTTTGAGATCGGGCCGATGGCGGAGCGGCCTTCGCGCATCTCCGTCCAGATAGAGGAAGCATCGGTGCCCAGTCCGCACAGTCCGCCTAATCCGGTTATAACGACGCGCCTGTCCATTCAGACCTCCTTGGTGAGCAAGCCACGGACGGCTTCCACCACGTCGCCGATATTGTTGAGGTTCGACCAGGCATCGGCCGTATTCATCTCGATCTTAATGCCGTAGAGCTGCTCCAGATCCCAAAGGACATCGGCCAAACCCAGCGAGTCGATGCCAAGTGAAGTCAACTCAGTGTCAGTCGTTATTTCGCCGAGGGCTACGGTCGTTCTTTCGCCGTTTTCAGCTTTGACGAGCTTATTGATCGCACTGATAATTTCCAGTGTGAGTTGATCAGCCATTTGTATTCCTCTCCATCATGCCTAATTTCGACAAGCCGACGGCCTTGCGAGAAGGCTCGATCTAATTGCTGCCAACATCGGAAGATGTTCCGGCTCGTCTGCGAAGTGACGACAGAAACCAATAAACCGGAATCTCGCCGCGCGGCTGCCCTGCTATGGATCATATGGCATCATTGGTAAAATTGATTGTGTGGATCAAAAGCATCCACACTATGGATTGTGGCTCGACATATTGCCGCGGCTAACTTCTCGCACCGGCGCCGTTGCAAATCCTCAAGAACAAGATTTGTTGCGGGATCGAAAGTAGAGCTTCGGCTACTATCCCGGGTCGGCGCGTTGCTCAATTTCGCGCAGAAGGCATGTGCGGAAGGTCGTGGAAGTCGCCGCAGCTGGATGCTGGTTTCCGCGATGGGCCGAACATAAGTTACAGGAATAAAAGTTTTGAATCACTTTTGCATGAGGTCAGGGAAAGCATTACGAATCGCACCTTCTCAGATAGAAACGATCGCTCTCGGCAATAGCTTCGATTGCTAGCTGAGCTGAGGCGGCGGGGGCCGCCTGTAACGTAAGGCCTCCTTTGGGAACACAGCCAATGCGTATGGATCTAATTACTGGGGCTGTGAAATGAGCCGGCGGTGCCGCTTACGACGTACAACTTTCCATCTCAGATTCCATGCGCGAAGCCTCTTGGATCATAATCTCGCGCATCCAGATGTTTCCAGGATCAGTGTTGTGAAGAGCCGGCCATTGGACAGCCTCAGTGAACGAAAGAAGCGGCAAAGGATGCTCAATGATTCTTAGTGGGATAGTTCGTTCGTAATGTTTGACCAGCCGCAGGGGGATGGTTGCTATTCGATTAGTGCCAGACAGCAATGGCGGGATCAAGTTAAACCCCGGGACGACGAGCTCAATACGCCTCTTGAGGCCGTGCTGCATCAATAGCCATTGCTCTACGGAAGGCTTGAGACCACGTCCGAACTTAGCCGCAACATGTCCCATGGACATATATTGCTCCAAGGAGAGCTGCCCTTGTAACTGCTCGTTCGTAGGGCAGCCGACGCACACCAATTTCTCTTCGAAAAGCCTTGCCTTCGGATGGGCGCCGGACATGAATAAATCCGGGAGGATCAGAAAATCGACATCACCACGGCGGAGAAGCTCCTCCGGATCGTCGTCAAGTGGCAGCAACTCGAAGCTGACCCCTGGCGCCTCCCGAGCTAAGCGCAGTATTATCTTGTCGAAGAAGACCAGTGCCATGAAGTCTGAGAGGATAATTCTGAATCGGCGGTCGGACTCCGCTGGGTTTATCGGATCCCAAGCGATAACGGAGAGCTGAATATGCAAGAGTGCTTCGCGAACAGCGGGGGCAAGTGCCTCTGCACGCGGGGTCGGAACTAGCTCCCGTCTCTGCATGATAAAAAGGTCGTCGCGGAAATAGTCGCGCAACCTAGAGATGGCAGCGCTCATGGCGGGTTGGCTGAGGTTGATGCTGCGCGCCGCTGCTGTGAGCTTGCGCTCGGTCATTAGAGCGTCGAGTGCTACAAGAAGGTTTAGATCTAGGCCTTTAAAACGCATGGGTTGAATATCCATTCCATAGATGATTGCCATCCAAACAATCAATTTTACCAATCTTTCGGATCACTTATAGAAAACCCGGAACTTGATCAATATCAGGAC
This sequence comes from Rhizobium sp. NLR22b, assembly GCF_019685295.1. Taxonomy (NCBI): domain Bacteria; kingdom Pseudomonadati; phylum Pseudomonadota; class Alphaproteobacteria; order Hyphomicrobiales; family Rhizobiaceae; genus Rhizobium; species Rhizobium sp. NLR22b. Next base: position 23,564 of record NZ_JABDWM010000026.1, on the reverse strand, counting down.
CAGGAACTAAAAAACGAAGCGCCGGGCAGGGGCCCGATTTGAGACTCTTACATCTCTTAACCGCTCGATTGCCTAACCGGCAATCCAACAAGTATGCGCAACAATATCGCGCAGCTCTGATCGTGGTTGGGCGAAGAAACAACTTGGAGCTTTTGCATGTCTTCTGAAGTGCGATGGAAAATCTGCTGGGAAAATGAGCTGGAAGCTTCCGACCACGCGGAACTCGCCGATTTTTTTTGCAAGACCTATGGGCCGACGGGAGCGTTCAATGCCAAGCCGTTCGAGACTGGCCGAAGCTGGGGTGGTGCGAGGCCAGAACGCCGCGCAATCGCATATGACTCGCACGGCGTCGCTAGCCACATGGGCTTGTTACGCCGCTTCATAAAAGTCGGTACGACTGATTTGCTTGTGGCCGAGCTAGGCCTGTACGGAGTGCGACCGGATCTAGAAGGATTAGGCATCGCTCACTCGGTCCGCGCTATGTTTCCGATTCTGCGCGAGTTGAGCGTTCCATTTGCTTTCGGAACAGTTCGCCACGCCATGCGGAATCACATGGAAAGATACTGCCGAGATGGTACCGCCAATATGATGACCGGGCTTCGTGTGCGCTCCACGCTTCCAGACGCGCATTCCGACCTGCCAGCCACGCGCACTGAAGATGTCCTCGTATTGGTAGTTCCCGTCGACCGTCCGATGACGGAGTGGCCTGCAGGCTCGTTGATTGAACGAAATGGGTCGGAACTATGAAGCGGCCTGCCTATATGAGCGAAGTACCGGTCAATCACACAAGCGGCCAGGAAGATCGCTGCGTTTATTTGACGTTCGATGATGGTCCTAATCCATACTGCACGCCGCAAATCCTTGATATTCTAGCTGAGCACCGTGTCCCGGCGACATTTTTTGCTATCGGTTCATACGTGAAGGATCACCCAGACCTCATTCGGCGTCTTGTGGCGGAAGGTCATGATGTCGCCAATCATACCATGACGCACCCCGACCTCGCCACCTGCGATCCCAAGGATGTCAAACGTGAAATAGACGAGGCGCATCAAGCTATTGTCTCGGCCTGTCCCCAAGCCTTGGTCCGGCACTTACGAGCGCCTTACGGGGTTTGGACTGAAGACGTCCTTTCAGCATCGGTGAGGGCTGGACTTGGAGCCGTTCACTGGTCGGCCGACCCTAGAGACTGGTCTTGCCCGGGCGTCGACGTGATCGTTGATGAGGTGCTTGCTGCTGCTCGGCCTGGGGCAATCGTGCTTTTGCACGACGGGTGTCCTCCCGATGAGGTTGAGCAATGCTCGCTTGCCGGACTCCGTGACCAGACGCTCATAGCACTCTCTCGAATTATTCCGGCACTGCATAGCCGCGGATTCGAGTTTCGTTCACTTCCCTGAAACACTGGACAAACGAGAAACCATGACCCTGCTCGCAACAACCAGCATCGCCGCCATCTCGCTTTATGCAATGCTCTCCACCGTTTACAAGAGCGCGCAGGTCTTTCATGCTAGGCGGACAACGATCTCAACAACACCTGCGAAAGACATTGAAACCAACCCCGTGCCAAGCGTTGATGTCATCGTGCCGTGCTTCAACGAGGACCCAATCGTTCTTTCGGAATGCCTCGCGTCGCTTGCGGAGCAAGATTATGCCGGAAAATTGCGCATCTATGTAGTCGACGACGGTTCCAAAAATCGCGATGCGGTTGTGGCTCAGCGCGCCGTCTATGCAGAAGATGAGAGATTCAACTTCACAATTCTCCCTAAAAATGTTGGAAAGCGCAAAGCGCAAATCGCCGCTATAACCCAGTCCTCTGGGGATCTCATTTTGAATGTGGACTCAGACACCACGATCGCCCCCGACGTCGTATCTAAGCTTGCCCACAAAATGCGGGATCCAGCAGTCGGTGCGGCGATGGGCCAAATGAAAGCCAGTAACCAGGCGGACACCTGGCTAACTCGCTTGATTGACATGGAGTACTGGCTTGCCTGCAACGAGGAGCGCGCGGCACAAGCTCGCTTCGGTGCAGTTATGTGTTGCTGCGGCCCATGTGCGATGTACCGTCGGTCTGCTATGCTTTCGCTGCTCGATCAGTACGAGACGCAGCTTTATCGCGGCAAGCCGAGTGACTTCGGCGAAGATCGCCATTTGACGATTCTCATGCTGAGCGCAGGCTTTCGAACTGAGTATGTTCCGAGTGCCATCGCGGCGACAGTCGTTCCAGACACGATGGGTGTTTATCTACGCCAACAACTACGGTGGGCACGCAGCACCTTTCGGGATACTTTGCTTGCGCTTCCTGTACTGCCTGGTCTCGATCGGTATCTCACGCTGGACGCAATAGGGCAAAATGTCGGCCTGCTACTTCTTGCGCTGTCGGTATTGACAGGAATTGGCCAGTTTGCGCTGACCGCCACACTGCCCTGGTGGACGATCCTGGTCATTGGATCCATGACTCTTGTACGCTGTAGCGTGGCTGCCTATCGCGCCCGCGAACTTAGGTTTTTGGGTTTTGCTCTCCACACGCTCGTGAACATCTTTCTCTTAATTCCCTTGAAGGCATATGCCCTTTGTACCCTATCCAATAGCGACTGGCTGTCGCGCGGATCAGTCGCGATTGCGCCCACTGTTGGGCAGCAGGGCGCTACCAAAATGCCAGGGCGGGCGACATCTGAAATTGCCTATAGTGGCGAGTGATGAACACGTCACTGCAGCTCAAAATCTGGGACAAGAAATGAACGGGCAATTAACGAATTTGACGACGGCGATCGCTGATCCGCACCAGGATCATATCATCCTATCGGAGCGGCAGGGCCAATCAAAAAGTAAGTCAATGGATTCGCCTTCTGGGTCCTTGTCTTCAGTTGCAATCGACCTGGCCGGTGTTTCGAAATCATATGGTGGTAAAGTCGTCGTCAATGACTTGTCGTTTACTATCGCCGCCGGAGAATGTTTTGGTCTTTTAGGGCCGAACGGCGCAGGTAAAAGTACGATCACCCGTATGATCCTAGGGATGACGTCGCCAAGTGCAGGCACAATCACTGTACTCGGAGCACGGGAACCGCGCCAGGTTCGCTTGGCACGAGCGAAAATCGGGATCGTGTCTCAGTTCGATAATCTCGACCTGGAATTCACGGTCCGCGAAAACCTTTTAGTATACGGCCGCTACTTCCGCATGAGCACCCGAGAAATTGAAACGGTCATCCCATCGCTGCTTGAATTTGCGAGACTTGAAAGCAAGGCGAATACCCGTGTGGCAGACCTATCGGGAGGGATGAAGCGGCGCCTCACTTTGGCGCGTGCGCTCATTAATGACCCGCAGCTACTCATTTTGGACGAGCCGACCACTGGTCTCGACCCACACGCACGACACTTGATCTGGGAGCGGCTTCGATCGCTGTTGGCACGAGGCAAGACAATTCTTCTGACCACCCATATCATGGAAGAGGCGGAGCGCTTGTGCGACCGGCTGTGCGTGCTTGAAGCTGGGCGAAAGATCGCCGAAGGCCGACCGCATGCCCTGATCGAGGAGCAGATTGGCTGTCCCGTGATCGAAATTTATGGTGGCGATCCGCAGGAGCTTAGTCTTTTGATCAGGCCAAACGCTAGGCGACTGGAAATCAGCGGAGAGACCCTGTTCTGCTACACGCCTGATCCAGAGCAGGTGCGCGCGCAACTGCGTGGATATTCGGGCCTGCGCTTGCTGGAGCGTCCACCAAATCTAGAGGATGTCTTCTTGCGGTTAACCGGACGCGAGATGGAGAAGTAGACGATGAGCGTAGCAACATTACCCGCTGGCGGTTTGAACTGGCTCGCAGTTTGGCGCAGAAACTATCTGGCTTGGAAAAAAGCGGCGCTGGCATCCATTCTCGGAAATCTAGCCGATCCCATAATATACCTATTCGGGCTCGGCGCTGGATTGGGAGTGATGGTAGGGCACGTTGACGGCGTATCGTACACCGCATTTTTGGCGGCTGGAATGATCGCGACAAGCGCGATGACTGCTGCAACTTTCGAGACTATCTATGCGGCCTTTGGCCGAATGCAGGGCCAGCGCACCTGGGAAGCAATGTTGTACACACAGCTCAGGCTAGGGGATATCGTCGTTGGGGAAATGGCGTGGGCGGCAACTAAGGCGTCGCTCGCAGGCACCGGCATTGGTATCGTCGCCGCCATGTTGGGATACACTCACTGGCTGTCTCTTCTCTATGCTCTTCCGGTCATTGCCCTTACTGGCTTTGCCTTTGCGAGCCTCGGTATGGTGGTCACGGCCCTCGCGCCCAGCTACGATTATTTCATATTTTATCAAACGCTTGTCATCACACCGATGTTGTTCTTATCAGGCGCAGTCTTTCCCATCGACCAATTGCCTGTAGCATTCCAGCAGCTTGCGGCGTTCTTGCCCTTGGCACATGCGGTAGATGTTATCCGCCCGACGATGCTGGGCCAATCAATCACCAATGTCTGCCTGCACATCGGCGTTCTCTGCATCTACATAGTCGTACCATTCTTCTTGTCTACCGCATTGCTTCGGCGGCGACTGATGCGGTGAAGAATGCTGCTTAGCAAGTAAAAGGGCACATCGCGTCTCCGCGGCCATCATCGCTAACCATATTGGGGCAGCGACGACCCCCGGCACCAGCGGCGTGATGCCGCCTCACCAATTTGCTACGGCTGCCACCGTCAGCACCTCACTACGATTGCGCGGCCTAATGCCAAGGTCAAACGACCATTTTTCCGGCCTCGGCCAGCATGGTCTGCGTGAGCCCAGCGATGCCGCCGATGACGACCGTGCTGTCGAGCCCCGTCAGCTGATCAATCAGGGTCGGCGATAGCCGTTGGTCTGTACGCGATCTTGCGGTTTCTAGGGACGACACAATCCTCGATGGCATGACCCACAGAAACTAGGCCGGAACCGCCACGTTTTCGGCTAGAGAAAGCAACAGACAGCCTGGCAATTCCCCTAAACCAGCCTTAATCTGATCGTCACAAAACTGTTGGAGGGAACTCCAAAAAAACTTTGGAGCAAGGTCGGCCGGGGCTCCTTCGGGCCGACTCCTTGATTCAATTGGTGTCGTGGAGGCGGCATGGGATAACTGGTGTTAGTTGCGGAGTCCACGGGGAAAGGTCAGGCGGCGCGCCAAGTGGTTGCCGAAGTCAACCAACCCGATCCATAATGTCGGACTGAATGGTCATAGCAGTGTATATTGAAGCGTCCAATGGCAGATCTCCAAACGCGAGTTGACACAGAAGATAGTTGGCGCCTGCCTCTTCCAACTGATCAAGAAGAGACCGTCGCACAGAGGCTGCCGTTCCTACTACGCACAATTCACTCTCAATTGCGGCATCCAAGGTCAGCGGCAGGTTTGACGGAACTGGGATCGCATTGATATCGTATAGAAATTTGAAGCTCTTAACCCATCGTTCGTAAGCAGGTGCCGCGAGTGAATAGGCATGCGCGGCAGAACGTCCGACCACCACCATTCGGAGCAATCCGAGAAATGAGGCTTGGTCGTCCGTGCCATCGTAGTCCTCTCGATGGGAATGGAAGGCATCAGTAATTTTGCGAACAACAGACGCGGGTCCTAGGCACGCGATATTCGCGCCATTTGCGGCGGCCCAAGCTGCAGACTCGGGCCGGTTGGTGGCGATCCAAATGGGAGGATGCGGACGCTGATAAGGCTTCAGCGTCAATGGTACGTTGTTTAGCTCAAAGTGATCGCCTTGGTAGGATAGCGTACCGCCCTTCATTGCCTTGACAAGGATTTCACTGGCTTCGACGTAACGCTCCGGCACCGCGTCCGCATCAATTCCAAAGTAACCCAATTCGATTGGGAGTGATCCGCGGCCTATGCCCAACTCGAGCCTACCACCGCTCAACTGGTCAAGCATACAGATCTCTTCAAACGCGCGTAGCGGATGACACAGGCTTAGCAGCATGACCATGGGGCCGACGCGAAGATGACGAGTGCGCTGTGCCACGCTCGATAAGAACAAATTCGGCGATGGGCCTCTGCCATGCGGAGTACAATGGTGCTCTGCGAGATGATACGCATAAAAACCGAGCCGATCGCAGGTCTCTGCTAGCGTAAGGCGATTTGCATATTGTTGTGCGAGGTCGCGACCATCCTCGTCCAAATGATCAAAGATGCCGAAGCTTAGCTTTGCAGGAAAGGCGTTTCTCATTCCGTATCTCCAACGTTCATGCACATCCTTCAGGCACCGATCCAAATTTAAGACTTGGATTGCTGAGCGGACATGATCTCATGCTCAGGGCGAACTTACCTCTGAGCTTTGCGTCTGCGAGGGCAGATCATTGAGATCTCGAAATTGCCCGCAGCCATCTGTGATTTTGCTGTTGCCGAAAGTCCACCGTCAGGCGTCGGCCCGCTCTACATCACCAAGACCTAGAGAATGCCGACCCGGTGGCGTCGTCGACGCTTTGCAGGTCGTGCCGACGCGCGCCTTTTGTGAAGATGGTTCCTGATTTGACTTTGATGGCCGGTCCAAACCGGGCGGATAGTATCGAGCAGCGGCCTCCCGTTGCCCGCCATATCATGTTTATGCAACGCATAGAGCAGAGGCAGCGTTGCTTTAAGGCCGGCCTTCGAGATCCTCAGCTCCCATAATATCGCTGACCGCCGCAAGAAATGCATCCATCTGCGCTTTTGTACCGATGCTAACGCGGATGGAATATTCCAGTCCTCTATCGGGGAAGACAGCAATGAGTATCTTTTTCCGCTCCAGGGAGGCTTGCCACCAGACGCTATCTCTTCCTGCTGGCACACGGGCCAGCAGGAAGTTTGCATGCGAGGGAGTTACGGTGAAACCAAATTGCGAGAGCGCTGCGCTCACTCGCTGTCTCTCATACTTAATTTGCTTGTGGTTCTCGTCGTAGGCGGACCGATTCGAAAGGATGCTGACGCCAACAGCATGGCCAATCACGTTCATGTTGAAGACGTTCTGTATGTTTCGCAGTCTGCCGATGACCTCAGGATGACCGAATCCGAGCCCAACTCGAATGCCCGCAGCAGCATAGCTCTTCGAAAATGTTCTTAAGAGCAGGAGGTTCGCATGACGCTTAACCAGACGTAGAGCATCGTCAGGTGCAAAGTCGACATAGGCTTCATCCAAAACAATCAACCGATCCGATTGTGCCACAAGGAGTTCGATGTCAGCAATCGGAATAAATGTTCCGGTTGGGTTGTTCGGATTAGCCAACAGAATGAACTTGGCATCTTTTGCTGGTCCGAGGAGTAATTGCTTTGACAGCAATGAGTGAATTTCCCCCCACCCAATTTCCAGAAAATCAGCTCCTTGCAAAAAGGCCAGTTTGCGGTTGAATGAAAACCCCGGCGACACCATCGCGACAGTGTCACCCGGAGCAAGGAATGCCCTGTAGATAAGCCCGAGAAGTTCAGATGATCCGTTCCCGGCGATCACCTGATCTCTGGAGAGGTCATAGGTAAGGGCGGCTGCTTCCCTCAGACTGATGTTGTCATTTTCCGGATACAGATACTGCCGTTCGAGGGCAGCAATAGCGCTCTGCATGACAACTGCCGGCAACGCAAATGGATTTTCATTCGTGTTTAGCTTGATGCAACCAGCATCCGGCGCCTTACTGGAAGGCAGAGCGTTCAGCTGTCTGGGCACTTCCGCAAGAGCCGAAAGCACGCTCTGCAATTTTGCATCCGACATGTTTTTCTCCGTTTCATTCGCTGGGGCGATCACATTGTGCCGGTACAAATACTCCTGTTCGTCCATTCCATATCGGCTCGCGACTTTTTTATTGGATTTTCATACGGTTGGTAAAATCATTTCTATGCATGGCATCCATCCACGCTATCAATTGACTGGCAGGCTGTGCGGGAAGGGACAGGAGAGCAGGGACGTTGCCGACTGTCCGCGAGCACATGTTTCGAAAATGGCAGCGCGATAGGAAGTCGATCGAAATGGCCTTCTCGAAACTTACCCGGCCAGCGTTACGATACAATTGGCGTGGCTCATCTAATCGATGACATCGATTTCGACATAATCCTTGGCGACAACTAATTCCGCGTCATACGGGTTCTTTCTAAGTGCCGATTCCGATGAAGCCGCCCCATTGTTCCGAGATGATTGCGCCCCCGGATTCCGGGATGATCTCGCCCCCTGTCTCAGGGGTCTGCAGGCAATAATTGTTGTCAGTTCGTTCGAGTGATGTGTCAAGCTTTGCGCGGCAGATTTCGGCGTAGGCTTTCTCCACTGAGTTCGATGCGGTGGGCATTGTGGACGAGGCGATCCAGGATGGCGTCGGCATAGGTGGGATCACCGATGACACCGTGCCAGGCTGATACGGGGAGTTGGCTGGTGATGATCGTCGATCGACGGCCGTAGCGGTCCTCGAGGATTTCAAGCAGATCGTGACGGGCCTGTTCGTTGAGCGGCTCAAGGCCCCAATCGTCCAGGATCAGCAGCTGAACATGACCCAAGGTGCGTTGCAGGCGAGCGTATCTGCCGTCGCCGCGCGCGAGCGCGAGCTGGGCAAAGAGTCGTGGGACACGCTGATAGAGAACGGAACGGTCGTCACGGCAGGCCTTGTGGCCAAGGGCACAAGCCAACCAGCTCTTTCCGACACCTGAGGGACCGCAGATAGCGAGATTGTCGTGGGCACCGATCCAGTCGCCACCGAGCAGCTTCATGAAGAGCGCACGGTCGAGGCCGCGTTCAGCGCGATAATCGACATCTTCCGGGGTGGCTTGATGACGAAGCTTGGCGAATCTGAGGCGCGCCGCGAGCTTGCGGTCGTAACGGGAACTCCATTCCCGTTCGAGCAGCAGTCCGAGCCATTCAGCATGAGAGAGGTGTTCGGCCTCGCCGTTGGCGACGAGTTCGCCGAAGGCCTTGGCCATGCCGGCCAGGCCCATGGCGTTCAGTCTATCAAGTGTTGGATGAGCAAGCATTCTTCGTTCTCCTTAGTGGTAATAGCGAGGTCCGCGGATGTTCTCGTGGTGGATCGGTTCGTGCGAGGCGGCTCCATTCGAGCTCGCCGTGCGGTCGAGGCGATTGTCGAGGATGGAGCGCACCGAGCCATAGGTCCGGGCCCCGATCTCCAGCGCTCGGGCGCAAGCGGCATTGACTCTGTCGCGGCCGAAGCTCTTGTTAAGGCGGATAATCCCGAGGCAGGCGCGAAAGCCCTGCTCTGGATGGGGCCGGTCGGCAAGGATGCGCTCGCACAACAGGTCGACATCCGGCCCCATGGCTGAGGCTTCGCGTCGAATGCGTTCGATCGTCCAGTCGGCGAACCGACGATGCGCCGAGGGCATATGATCGGGGATGGTCGTGTGCTTGCCGTTGCCGCTCGAGCGGCGGTGCGCGGCAATCCGCTCGCCCTTATGGAATATCTCGATCGTATTGGCGGTGATGCGTGCCTCTACCTGCTCGCGGGCAAAGCGATAGGGAACGGAGTAATAATGCCGTTCGATCTCGACGTGGTAATCCAGTCCAGCGCGCCGGATACGCCATTCGGCGAAGACATAGCGCTCGACAGGCAATGGCCGTAAAGCCAGACGATCGAGTTCCTCGAATAATTGACGCCGCGTGCAATTGACCCGACGCAAGACCCTGATGTCGTTGAGGTCATGGAGCAACTCCATGATCGCTGCATTGACCTCGGCGAGACTGTAGAAGACGCGATGGCGCAGCCGGCCCAACAGCCAGCGCTCGACGATACGAACCGCAGCTTCCACTTTCGCCTTGTCGCGCGGCCGCCGCGGTCGTGTCGGAAGGACCGCGCTCCCATAGTGCGCCGCCATGGCGCAATAGGTCCTGTTGACCTGGGGATCGAAGTGGCACGCCTTGATGATCGCCACCTTGGCATTGTCGGGCACAAGAAGCGCCGGCGAACCGCCGAAGAACTCCAGCGCCTGAACATGGCATTCGATCCAGTCGGGTAGTGTCTCTGTCCAGCGCGCCTGCGCGAACGAAAGGCTGGACGCTCCCAGGACCGCCACGAACAAGTGCGCCTGCCGCGTCTTGCCCGACAGCCGATCAACGACGACCGTCACCGTGTCGCCGGCATAATCGACGAACAGCTTGTCGCCGCTCGCATGCTCCTGCCGCATCGTCACCGGCAGTTTCAGTGCCCAGCCACGGTAAAGGTCACAATACCGGCTGTAGCGATAGCCATCCGGATAACGGCCGATATATTCGTCCCAGAGGATTTGCAGCGTCACGTGCTTGCGCTTGAGCTCGCGATGGACCTCGGCCCAGTTCGGCTCCGGGGCCCGGCGATGACCCGTCTTTGTCCCGGCCGCCTTGTAGAGCGCCGCCTCCAGGACGGCATCGCTCACCTCGTCATCCAACGGCCATGAAAGCCCCGCAGCCGTCGCACGCCGCAGGGTCTCGCGCACCGTCGACGGAGCTGCCCCGACCCGAACCGCAATCGATTTGTGGCCCAGTCCTTGCTCGGCCCGATATCTCAGTATCTCGCGGACACGCCGCATCTCCAGTCTCTCCGCAGGCATCCCGTTCCTTCCCCATCACTATCGACGGAAGGAACTTCACACCGGCAGAACACCCACGCCATATCCCTTCCGAAGGGGCGGCATCATCTCGGAACAAGGGGGCGACTAATTCTCGGAATCGGGGGGCGAGATCATTTCGGAATCAGGGGGCGGATTGCCTCGGAATTTGCATTCTAAGGATACGACAACGGCTGTCAGGTGCGCCTCGCGCGGCAAGAACGCCGAGGGCTGAGGCGATAAATTTTGAATCGCCGGCTTCCATTGCCTCGTCTGAATCGAGCAGATTGGCAATGTCGAAATCCATGATCTTTTCAGTCGTCGTGTTACCAGTCTAGCCGATAAGCGATGACCCTGAACAGAATCTCAGTAGGTTATCGACACTTCAGAACGGCTTTCATTGAGATTGTTCAGGGATTTTCGATATCGTTGCTATAGCTGACGATAAATCGGACCACGACGCTTCCCAGACATAAGCGATCACCGGCGTTTATGATCATAGGATCAACAACCGTTGCGCGGGAGGAATAACGATCACGCCTGAGGCCAAAGCCCCCTTGCACAATGTTTCGGCATTAAATCGAGGCATTGGCAGCCAGACATGAAAACCATCGTAAGCGGGCGTTCGTAAATCATTACCAACAACTGAGCGAGCCATCTTCGGACGGTGTCTCGCCTCACTTTCAATTGCCTCTCGAATACCGTTACGGTCCCGTCAGAAAGCCACTCGGCTAAAATGGCGCAGGATAGAGGCGATACAGTCAACGACGAAGCACGCTGGGTCCAAGGCACGCTGGACAAAGAATGCGGGTTTGCGTTGCAAGGCCCGGCATCTCGCAAGATCGTGTGAACGCTGGGCAACGCGGCGCGTCTCTTGATCAACGACGCTATGACGGCGAGGAATATGTGGCTGCCGTCAAAGCTTGCGTCGACGCATTGAGCGGTAAGACTGCCCCGGAACAACTCCGGTAAGCGCTTCTGCATGTGGCCGATGAGGCGGGTATCGCAGCTCTCTCTCGTCCGGCAGGGAGTTAGAGCGCGATGACCGGATCTGCCCTCGAGCCCCAGGATAGTCCGAATCTCAAAGGCTACCCGCTTTCGACGTCACGTCTGCGCGGAGCGCCCGCCCCAGCTGGCCGGACACGGACGCGCCACTCCTTGCCATCAGGTTGCTTCGAGCACCATGTTGAGCGAGCTCTGGGCCGCGCGCCTGATATGGGTGAAGCCGCCGGACCGGATCACCTCGGTCAGCCGCCGTTCGCCTGCCTGCGCGCCTAGCGCCAGCCCTGTCTCCTGCGCAAGCGAGGTGGGAACGCAGATCATCGTCGACGCCGAGTAGTAGAGGCGCCCGACCGGATTGATGTTCTCCTCCAACGTATCTCCCGCGATCGGCTCGACGACCATCCACGTGCCGCCGTCCTTCAGCGCCTTTCTGATATGAGACGCCGCGGCTTTCGGGTCGCCCATGTCGTGCAGGCAGTCGAAGCAGGTGATCAAGTCGAAATCCCGGCCGTCGAAATCTTCCGCTCGGCCCACCTCGAACTGCACGTTCGTCAACCCGTGCGCCTCAGCGTGCGCTTTCGCAGCCGCGATCGAGCCCATATGGAAGTCGTAGCCCACAAACCAGGAATTGGGAAAGGCCTGCGCCATCAGCACCGTCGATACCCCGTGCCCGCAACCGACGTCGGCCACCGTTGCACCCGATTTTAACTTGGCGATCACGCCATCGAGCGCCGGCAGCCACTCCTGGACCAGCGCATTGACGTAACCAGGGCGGAACAGCCGCGCTACAGCGCAGAACATGCAGCCAGCCTGGTCGCCCCAGGCAACGCCTTCACCGGTCTTGAAGGCAGACTGCACCTTCGGCTGATTTCCGACCATCGCGGCAGCGGTATCGAACGCGCCAATCAGGTTGAACGGGCTGTCGGGTTCAGCAAACACATAGGCCTGCTCCGGCGTGAGCGAGAACTGGCCATTCTCGTAATGCACATAGCCCGAAGCCGCCTGCGCTGCCAGCCACTCGCGCACATAGCGAGGCGCGCATCTAGCGGCCACGGCAACCTCCTCGGCCGTCGCGGGTCCGATCTCCTTCAGCGTCTTGTAGAGGCCGAGGTCATCGCCGATCCGCACCAGCGGCACGCTGAATGCACCGCCAAGGTCGCCAAAGATGCGGTCCACGAGCTTCTCAAGCGTTGTGTCGTTGAGTTGGGTCATGTCGGACTCCTCCTTATTTACGGGCGGCCTCTTGCCGATGGCCGCCTTCAAGGGATCGGGAACTCGATGCCCTCTATTTGGGGTGTATGCCCGCTTGCACTTGGAATCGACGCTCATCTATCGACCCGCGCACACGCTAACTGGATAGCCTCCTCGCGTCGACAGTAACGGGCAGGCGCCTGTTCTGCGATAGGTCGGGGAGGGCTATCCGCCATCCATTTTTCAGCAAAATGAAGCCGCCCCATAGGTTTTTGTGCTCAACCGAGATGATCGGTTCCTCAAGGTCTTTCTTGTGAATATAGACCGATAAGCCGACGTCAGTTCTGCTGATTGTCACTCTCATGCATGTCCCTTCTCGCTACGGCGGCTTTGAAGATCGAAAGTCGAGCGTTATCAAAGCCTATTATTTTGGTACGACATATGACCAGGCCGACACCTCCGTTATGGCTCTGTCTTGGACGGCATCCGTTCCGGGGCCCACGTCGGCTACTCAGGTTGCGCGCATCGCTCACTGGATGGGATATTGGTGGTACGTGAATTTTTAACCTCATATTCGCCTAGGAGACCACTGGCCACTCGTCCCATTCTTTGCGCTTTAGTCTGGTGACGATCAGGCAGGGACGCAGGTCTTCGGCATCGGACACACCGAAGCGCATTGTTGCGTGTCGAACTCACCCCTGCACTCGGTACATTTTTTTGAATCCACAACATATCCCTCACCTTTGAAACTGATCGCATCTGAGGGACATTCAAATTCGCAAGCGCCGCACTGGGTGCATTGGGATATAATGATCTTGAAGGCCATGTTTTAGCTCCTGATTCAATTAGAGGGGCCTAAAGCCGTCGGCATCGCCGGTTTGCCGCCAAACTCGGCGGCGTATAGCGCGCCAATCGCAGTCTCGATGTAATCATAGGAAAATGCGTCACTGGCTCGCACGCCAGTTTCTGCCAGCCGCTTCTTTGGGCAATCGCCGATTTTGGAAGAAAGCAGAATGTCGATGCCGTCGAGTGCAACGATAGTGTGATCGAGAGTGGCCTTCTCGCCTAAACCACCGAGGCAATACTGCTCGACCTTGCGGTGTCCCACCAAGTTGATCCCCTTTCGTGAGACTGCATACACTTGGAATTCTCTTGCCTGACCGAAATGTTCGTTGATCCGGCCGCCACCTTTAGTCGCCACGGCAACAGCAAGGGTTCCCGAAGAACTCAGTGACTTGACTGCTTTGTTCGCGTCCAATTTTGCTGCCAGTTGATCCCCTCGCTCGTGCTGGACCAGCTTGCGATAGGCCTCGCGCTTGCTGGTGTCGAATTCAACTTTGGTGGAGATCTGGTCGAGGGCAAACTCTCGCTCGCGATCATCGCCCAACAAACCGATGGCGTCGGCCCGGCATTGTTGGCAGTGACGCATAAGCTTAATGTTACCATCGAGACAATCTTGAAGTGCCTTCAGTTCGAACGGCTCCGGGCAACGCTGACCCGTAAGACCGTAATAAGTACCATGCGAAGGCTTGGAAATCAGGGGCACCACATTGTGCATGAATGCGCCGCGGTCTCTGATCCATCGGTTAACTTCGACGAGGTGCGTGTCATTGACGCCTGGAATCATAACCGAATTGATTTTGGTGAGGATGCCGCGCTTGGTCAGCAATTCCAAACCCAACATTTGGCGCTCGTGAAGGATCCTGGCAGCTTCTATGCCAGTGTATCGACGATGCCCGTGGAGTATCCACGGATAGATCTTCGCCCCTATCTCCGGATCCACCATGTTGATAGTGATCGTCACGTGATCGATATTCATGTCAGCTAGCTCATCGACATGATCCGGAAGCGCCAATCCATTGGTGGAGATGCATAGTTTAATGTCAGGTATTTCTCTCGCAACTCCTTCAAACGTCGCGACTGTTTTCCTCCAGTCGTAACAAGCGTCGCCCGGTCCGGCAACGCCGATTACGGAAAGCTCCGGCACTTTGCTGGCGACGGCAAGCACCTTGCGTAGTGCCTGGTCGGGAGTTAGCTTTACTGATGCGACCCCGGGACGGCTTTCGTTGGTGCAATCATATTTGCGATTGCAGTAGTTGCACTGGATGTTGCACGCAGGTGCGACCGCGACATGCATGCGAGCGAAATAGTGATGGGCTTGCTCTGAAAAGCAGGGATGATCTTTGATTCTCTCCCAGATCCGCGCATCTATGTCATCCGTCACCGAAAGGTCATAGGACGAAGATGCGCGGCCGCCGTGCATAGCGGGAGCCATCGGCGCCCGGTCGAAGGGGGCACTGGTGGTCGTCCCGACCTTTATCTCCGGTTCCGACATTGCACTGTTCCACTGGTGAGGAATGGTTACAGCTCCAAAAGCAAGAGAGATTCCGGTCGACGCGACATTGTTGTTTCAGCGCTTATGTCGCCTTTACCGCCCTCTTTTCCCGCTTGCTGCCGGAGATGTTTTGTAGAAATCAAGACAGGATCGCGCCCGAAGTCGTTAGGCCGACTCAACCAAAGCTTACGACATTCTTCATATCGTTCTCCGCTTAGTCTTTCTTCACATCGATACGATGCCGGCGTAGCGCATAGCCGACCTGCCGCGGCGTCTTACCCAGGATACGAGCCGCTTTGGCCTGTACCCAGCCAGCCTTCACCATTGCATTGATCAGCCGATCACGCTCAGTGAGACCCGCTGCCTCGATTGTGGCTGCGGCACCGCTGGGAGTACCTACGTTGGCCCCCAGTCCGCCTAACATTGTATCTCGCGGGTTGAGACTATGCACCGGGCCGTTGCCAGTGCCGTCGCGGGCGTCTTTCCAGAGGAGCGCCGAAGAACACTGGTCTTGCTGACAGGCAAAATCCGATGAAGTGATGGTATTTGAACTGGCGAGAGTGGCGGTCCTTTGAACGCAGTTGTCCAGCTCGCGAACATTGCCGGGGAAGGCGCATTTCGACAAAATGTCTATGGCCGACGGGGCGAAGTCGCAATTTCGATCATTTGCCTTGTTGAATTGCTCGAGGAACACTTGCGCTAGAAGCGAAATGTCACCGTCGCGCTGCCGAAGTGGCGGCAAAATGATCGGCACCACATTGATCCGGTAATAGAGGTCGGCTCTGAACTCCCCTCGAAGGACGGCCACTTCAAGGTCCTTGTTGGTGGCGCAGATAACTCGAACGTCTACTTTCAATGTCTTCGTTCCGCCGAGACGTTCGAATTCGCCTTCCTGCAAGACGCGCAATAACTTCGCCTGGAATTGTGGGGATACATCGCCAATTTCATCAAGCAACAGCGTTCCGCCATTGGCCAGTTCGAAACGCCCAGCTCGTTGAAGGAGAGCGCCAGTGAAAGCGCCCTTCTCATGGCCAAACAATTCGGATTCCAGAACGGTTTCCGACAGCGCGGCGCAATTCAACTTAATAAATGCCTTGCTTTTCCGTATCGACAACGCGTGTATTGCTCTTGCAAAGCATTCCTTGCCAGTGCCGCTCTCTCCTCTCAAGAGCACCGCGGAGTTCGTCGCGGCCACGATCTTGGTGGTAGCTAATACCCTCTTGAGCGCGGGGCTCTCCCCAACGATCCAGTCGATTTTGTCGAGGTGGGTGGGTTGAGGCTTCGGCTTGATTTTCGGAATCTGTCCTGCTTGTTGTTCCTCGGCGACTGAGCCGCCATCGCTGCACGATTCGCGATAGCGCTGGCAGGTTAAGCCGATCAGGACGGCAATCATTGCCAGAAGGGTTTCGTCCTGATCTCCGCTTTTCTGCGCGAAATCAATCCACAATGCGCCAATTGCTTTCCGGTTTACTTTAACGGGGAGAACGGCAGAATTTTTCCCAAAGTGCTTCTCACCGCTAGCGATGACACGATTTATTGCGTCCGCCTGTTCAAGCGTCAGAGAACGTGAGCGAACATCGTGCCCAATGGGAGCCCGTACGTTTATCCAGGGCTCTCCTCCGGAGCCGTGAATCACGATTCCGCCATCGCGCAATAGCAGATGCTCGACGAGGGCGTTCATGGCAGCCTTCAGCACGTTGTCGAGAGGAAAAGAAGAGATAAGCTCTTTGGATATGTCGTAGAGTATATGGAGCCGCGCCTCTGGTTTAATCATGCCTGCAAACAGGGGAGGGTGCACTGCTTTTTACCCTAGTGCGCGAAATATGTCGCCGCATATTCCTAAGTTAACGATAGGTGTTATCGACGGCGTAAAAATTAGCCTTTCGAAAGTTTGAGTGGATGCACATTTAATCGCCGCCGCTAATGCAGCTGCATCGATCGCTGCTATCCCGCCGGAGGTAGGAACTCTTCATCCGAATTTGAAGAGGACCCCGAACCCGCCCCGGGGATAATTCCACTTTATGTCGCCACTCGCTTCGCATAACACTCTGCATGTGCCGCATTCCAAGCAGCCATCCGAAACAATTGCCACCTGACCAACATCGTTCACCTCGTAGCATTTGGCCGGACAGATTTGCGTCAAGGCGAGCAGGCTTGGGCTTGGCGACCGATGCGGCCGCACCGTAATGTGTGGGCGTCCAGTATCGACGAGATATCGGTTTTGGTACAGCTTATCCTCAATGCGCTCAATGGTGGTCGCCTTCATCGAATTTTCCTTTTAACGCCAAGATACGGCGGAGCGGACCGCGTCGCTAATCAACCCCCAACGGGATCGTGCGTTGATAAAGGAGGCAGCTGTGGCCTTCTCCCTGTTGATTTTAGGTGCACCGTCGACGCGCACAAAATTTTGCGCCGCCTGAGATATAAGCGTTGGATACGTCATGAGAAAATTGTGACTGTCGGTGTGGAGGAGGCTTGGAAGATCTTTGTGTTTCATCAAGTCTTTCATGACGAACGACTTATCCAGCATACCCTTATAGAGAGAGAGATTGTGCTTCGTCATGAGACCGCCGCGGCTCTTTATCTGGAAGATCGCTTCACCCGCCATGAGGCCTGATGTCATCGCAAGGTTTGATCCCTCCCTATGCACGGCATTGTTTAATTGCGCCGCGTCGCCCACGACGACCCACCCGTTGCCAAAGAGCTGTGGGATTGCCTTGAAGCCTCCCTCAGGGATAAGATGTGCGGCGTATTCTTTGATCTCGGATCCCGCCAGTAATGGTCGGATGGATGGATGTTGCTTGAAGGCGTCAAGAAGGCGGTACGGATTTTCCATGCTTTCCGCTAAACCGGAGACGAGACAGCCGATCCCCACAGAGATCGACTCCTTGTTGGTATAAAGGAAGCCCAGTCCGGCCATTCCGCGTGAAATCGTGCCGCCGGCTTCGATCACACAGCCTTCGCCACCGGTGAGGCCGAAGCGCTCTGCGATGACCTCTTCCGGCATAAAATGCATTTCCTTGACAGCGAGTGCCACATTTTCTGGCTTCGGCATATCGCGCAAGCCGGCTCGTGTTCCAAGCAGTCCGTTCACGCCCTCAGCGAGGACGACTACGTCCGCGAGGATCACACCGCCCTCTCGGTCCGTGTAAACGCCTATTACACTACCGCTCCGATCTCGAGCAAGTTTCGTCGCTGTCGTTTCACAAAGGACTGTGCCGCCCGCCTCGCGCACCTTGGATGAGAACCATTTGTCAAACTGGGCACGGATGATCGTATACCGGTTTGGCTTCAGTTCATTAAAGTCATCAGAGCGATAGTGCACGCCCGTGTGCGACGAGTCATCCATTAGCCAGAATCGTTGCTCGACCAGATGCCGTTCCAGGGGAGCGTCATCTCGGAAGTTTGGGATAATCGCCTCCAACATGTTCGCATATAATATAGCCCCCTGAACATTCTTAGAGCCCGAATGTTCTCCGCGCTCCAGTTGCAGCACTTTTAGACCGCGACGAGCCATCGAATACGCTGCGGCGTTGCCGGACATACCGGCACCAATGACGATCGCGTCGAACTTACTCTTGGTCATCTAGCCTTCCTCGATCCATACCCTTGATAGAGTTGTGCGGTGGCATTCGCCTGGCGAAAGCTTCTGTCAACGCCGGCAAGAACTCCAGCGCGCAAGCGACAACGCCGATGTGGGCGAAGTCAAAGATCGGAGCCTTCTGGTCGAGGTTGATAGCGACAATCAGATCGGCTCCTTCGACGCCAACGCGATGCTGGACCGCGCCAGATATTCCCGCCGCGATGTAGAGCTTAGGTCTAATGGTATGGCCGGACTGACCAATTTGTCGATCAGCAGGCATCCAGCCTTTTTGGACCAGTGGGCGCGAGCACCCGACTCCCCCGCCGATCGTCGTTGCAAGGTTTCTCAAGTGCTGCAGGTTTCCCGCAGCGCCGAGGCCGAGTCCGCCCCCAACCACGATGTCGGAGTTGGCCAGATTGGATTGCTCAGAACCGTCGTTGCAGAGGAATGCGAGGACTTTGGTGACGATCGCTTCCTCGACCATTGTGAGTTCGTGCTGGATAACGCGCCCAATTGGCTTATCCGCACGTTGCGGCGTCGCCATGACCCTGGACCGCACCGTTGCCATTTGTGGCCGGCTGTTCAGCGTGTAGATCGTGCACAACAAGGACCCGCCGAAAGTTGGCCGCGTCGCTGCGAGTGAACCATCTCCATCAACATCCAGCTCGGTGCAATCAGCCGTAAGCCCCGTTTGTAAGGTCGTTGCTACAGCACCGGCGAGGTCGCGGCCGAGCGTGGTCGCGCCGAGAAGCAGAATTTCTGGTTTGTGAGTAGTGACCAGATCCGTCAAAGCCTTGGTGAAGGGTTCGTTTCGATAGTTTGCGAGGAGGGGCGACTCTACCAGATAGGCGACATCAGCTCCGTAAGCGAAGGCCTCTTCGATCGCCGGCTTGGTCCCCACGCCTTCAGACGAACCGAGGATTACCCCGGCCAGTTGGACGCCCAGCTTATCGGCTAGTCTGCGGCCTTCGCCGAGGAGTTCAATCGATACGGGATGAACCTTGCCGCGCTCAAGTTCCATGAAGACCCAGACGTGCCGGTGATCTTCGAAACACTTAAGCAGCTTTTTCCCTGAGCTGGCGCGGCCGACCGCGTTTGCCGGCGTTTCATTTTTTCTAGCGACCAAAATCTACTCCTCGCTGCTCACCGATTGCCATGGGACGTGAGCTTGCGTTCCAAAACAGGCTCGCGGGCAAAAATTGCAGCGACCGTGTCCGCCGCGACCTCGGCCAACGTTTTGTCGTTAATGTCCATTTGCATAGCTTTTTCGGCGCGCGGACCAGGAGCGAATACTCGCTTCACGACCGTCGGCGATCCCCTTAGGCCGCATTTGGTCAACTCCCCAATGCCGGCGTCAGCGGCCCCCCATTTAAGAACCGGGCTTCGCGCGGCACGGAAGGCGTCATCGAGAGAGCCCCGGCGGATTGCATTGACACCTTCCAGCACGGTGATGAGACACGGCAACGTGCTCTTCAGCATCTGCGTGCCGCTCTCCGCGTGTCGTTCAACCATGAGCTCGCGCGAAGTGGGATCAATGGAGACAATCTTCGTTACGTAAGTCAGTTGCTGGAGGTTCAGCCTCTTTGCAATTCCGGGCCCGACCTGGGCCGTGTCGCCGTCAATTGTCTGCTTTCCGGTAAAGACGATATCTGGCGCCCCATAGCTCTCGCCAATCTTCGCTACTGCTTGAGAAAGAGCATACGAGGTCGCCAGCGTGTCAGATCCAGCAAAGTGGCGGTCGGTGAGAAGCACTGCGCGATCTGCGCCGTGGGTGAGGGCTTTGCGTAGCGCTTGCTCAGCCATGGGCGGCCCCATCGTGAGAACAGTCACCTCGCCCCCATAGCGGTTACGAACTTGTAGTGCCTCTTCGAGAGCAAACAGGTCGTAAGGGTTAATGATGGTCGGTACGCCTTGGCGCATGATCGTATTTGTCACCGGGTGTACGCGTATCTGCGCAGAGTCCGGAACCTGTTTGATACAGACCACGATGTGCATAGTCGTTTAAGCTCCCAATCTAATTTGGGCTCTAGGGACCCGGCTTTCTGTGAGCACTGCTCGTGCCAATCAGGTTGCGGCGGTAACCCTTCGGGATTGCACGTGTTTCGTTGTCGCTATGCGGAGGATGTTGTAGGGTTGCCGACATGTCGTGTCGCAATCCGCCCAATTACCACGCGATGGAGAGGGCGGCCCATTAGCGTCAACTCGGTTAAGTCATGATGGCTGCGCTACGAGCCGGGAGATGATAAGGATCTCCGAGATGGACCGCGGGTACAAAGTTCCGGCGCGGTGGCCCGCACATGGGTGAGGCCGTCACCGAGCAGCTCCATATTGATGTGAGGCGAAGGTCCTGCAGAATGTGGGGCTCAAGTATGCATGCCGCCATTACGACCGGACCGGCCTCAATACGCCTGTTGTCATTGCCCCGATGACCGCGCCGCTTGCCGGGCAGGATCGCCACTTTATCCCGCCCGCCTCCATGAAGCGCATTCTTCCGATCAATGTCCCGAAATGACAACGGCGCAAGGAGATGTTGTCCAGGTTCAGGTTGATGCCCTCCTCAACGGCCGAAAGCGCCGTATTCCAGCCCTTGATCTGTGTCGCCGCCGAGTTCGTCATGGAACGAGCTCCGCTGCGTAAGTCTCGCCTGCAGCAATACGCTCCTTTTCGGCATTTTTTTGCTTCCGCGCTGGCACGCCAGCTGCCGTCAATGACTTTTGGCAAAACGTCCTCGATCGCACCCAGATGCCGATAAAGGCGATGCTGCCGTCGCGATCGACAACGAACGCCTGTGGAACGCCGAAAGATAGCTGGCATCGATCCAATGCTCATTCATTTCGCCTGAGTGATCGATGGCGTCCACCTCAGCTCTGGCCTCGTCGGCCGTTGCAGCTTACTCACGCGATGCGACCGCGATAACCTCAACTCCCATGTCGCGATATCCCTCCTGCAGCTGCGCCAGGTAGGTCAGCGATGGCCGGCAATAACCGCAGCCCGTCGCAAGAAGTCGAGGATGTATATCTTGCCGAGCTTGAAGTTTGGAAGCCGATCGCCGCGTAGCCAGTCCAGCGCTTCGATCGACGGGGCTGGAGAGCCGCTATTTAAACTGGAAGTCATTTTCATTCTCCACCAGTAGCTATCCGGAGCTTCGTAGGCCAGGATTGAGCGTGTCAAGTATCAGGCCGAGTTGCTTCGATTTCGAAACGCGGCGCATGTTCCGTCTGTTGGACCCACGCTTGTGATCTCTTCGTCTAAAATGGCTTCTGCGGGTGCGGGCCGCCATTGCGATAGTGTCCTTCGTTTGGGAGGGTGGCGATGTTCCCGTCGTGACAGGAAGACGCCGAGCCTTGATGCAGATCGAGGTCATTAAAGAGTTCCCATTAGTCATGAACACCGACTATGCTTCTCCGTGTTAGACGCTGCGGGGTTGTGCAAGCGACGCCTGTAAGTCAGGTGCCGGGGACTTAGCCTCCGGCGGGCTGCGCCGGCGATGTCTTGGGGCGAGGTTCTAAACTTTAGTTTCCCTATTGCTTCGTCAGCTGTTTGCGATTATCCGGCGTCGCTGTCATTCGCCGGTCGGCCGTCTATCCTCTGTTTGATTGGTTCAAGTGTCAGCAGCCGCAGCAATCGTCTTCATCGTCTTCCTCGATGATGTATTTTCTTTCCGTTTTCTCATTCCTCTTGAGAGAGCTGGCTGCTGCTTCAGCGTCGGCGAAGACCACCTCAACATCCTCGCGTGAGACGAGTGGGGCGACACCTCTCATAATGCTCCGTTGGGCGAGACGGCGCACAATTTCCTTGACATATGCGGCGCTGGCACCCTTTGAACGAAGGACGGCTTCGGCCAAGGCTCCATCCTGGAAGTTCAGCGCGTGACCGTATTGCTTGAACAGGCGCTGGCGGCAATCGTCATCAGGGAGAGGAATCTCAATCGCCGCATCTACACGGCCCGATCGGGTGGCGAGTGCCTCCTCGAGCGATCTCGGTCTATTCGAGGTCAGGAGAATGACGATGTCGGAATCTTCGCCAAGACCATCCAACTCGTTCAACAGACGGTTCAGGTGGGTTTCTGCCTTTTGGCCCGAAATATTATCGCGTGAACGGGCAACCAGATCCACATCCTCAAACACCATGATGCATGGCTGTAGGACACGAGCCAGCGCAAAGTGTTCCTCCATATCCAGCATCTGCTCCGCCGTGACCAGAACCACACTGTGCCCGGGCAGGTTGGCAGCGATATAGTGGACGACATGGGTCTTGCCGGTGCCAGGCTCTCCGTGGAGCAGGATCCCTTTCTGTCCTGACTGGCCGAGGCGCTTCAACTCGCCCCGGTATTTAACAAAATCGAAGATGTGCGTATCGAGCTGGGTCATAGTCGCCTTGGAAAGCACGACGTCGTTCCGGCTTACCGCAGGAAGCTTGTGCACCCTCATTGTTTCGTGAGTGCCCCCGAAGTCATTGAACTCGAAAGAGACAGCCTTGTTGCGATAATATCGGGAGCTCTTGCCGTGCGCCTCGATTGTGTGCAGAAAGCCCTCGGCGAAGACATGACCCACCTCATTGGGCAGATGAGCAATTTCGACCTGGACCTTTGGACCATACCGGGTAAGGAACTTCGACAGCATGACTGCTGCAGGCATGTCGTCGTCGATCGTTATCAGCCAGAGACCGTTGCTAATCGAAGCATAGGGCTCATCTTCGCCAATGTCGATGTCCTGATATTGCACGGGCGTCAGCTGCACGACGCGTTTTCCCTCAAAGGTGGTCAGGTCTGACAGCTTCATCGGGAAAATCTCGAACTCTTGATGGAAGCCCAAGAGCTCAGGGGACTGAACCGCGCCGGGTTTGCCGGAGGCTCCAACTTCTGAGAAAGTGGAGCCGATATGAGCAAGACAACGAACAAGTTTTCACCGGAAGTCCGCGCCCGAGCCGTGCGGATGGTTTTGGATCACGAAGG
>NZ_JABDWM010000025.1:0-67855 GCF_019685295.1 Rhizobium sp. NLR22b | reverse complement strand
GATCACCAACGTCGACCTGGAAACGGATGTAGCCTTCGATCTTGAGGCAAGTTTCGGTGCCGGGGATGTAGAAGTAGCCGGTGCCGTAAGCGTCGCAGACGCGAACATATTCAACCGGTTCCGGCTCGGCAGCAACAATAGCGTCAGCAGCCTGAGCACCGGAAACTACTGCGAGAGCAGCAGCGGAGCCGAGAAGAAGGCTCTTGATGTTCATAAATGACCTCCAATTCAAAGTTTCGATCGGGTTTGGGATCTTTCGCTGAGCAGCGTTCCCTGCCCCATCCCCGTGTTTCAAGAAGTGGACGATCCGTCGCCCTTGCTTCCGAGGGTGAAAATACAAGACGGCGACCATCACGCAATCACCAACTTACTCGAATGGGTGGTTTGCGGGAGCCTTCCCGACATTCTGTTGCCGAAAGGACACAAGTCGGGCAACCGGCCCCGATTTCCTTTATGCTTTGTTAAGAAAAGCCTGGTTTTGCGGCTGCTTAGCGGAAATCGACAAAGAACTGGACAAGCGCCTTCCGACGCATTCGCGACACCTTTTCGACAAGATCCGGCAGTTACGCGAGAGATGGCAGCTCCCGAAAGCGTAACCGCACGTTCACGGATCCGCTATCGGCGCTGCCTGAGGCAGAAGAGCAAAACGTGATTCCCGCCGACGATTCTCTCTCGTCGAGACGAAACGATTCTCCTGCGCGCGACTTGGGGGCGATAGCCGACTAAGCGGCCGTGATTCGCCAACAGAAGATAAGACTTGGATGCGTTGCGGAAATCGAAATGGCGGAGAAGATGGGATTCGAACCCACGATACGCTTTTGACGTATACTCCCTTAGCAGGGGAGCGCCTTCGACCACTCGGCCACCTCTCCGGTGCCGCCTAACTAGGGTGAGCGGTCTGTGAATGCAAGGGTTTTTTGAGTTTTCACCAGAAGAAATGCAGCGGCGGCCTTTCGGCTTTTTACGGCCAGACGAGAAAAATCGCTCGTCTGCGCCCGCCTCCAAAAGCTCGGCCGATCGATCCTTCAGGCGCACACGCCTTGCGGCGCGCGCGCTCGCGGACTCAGCTCAATAGGCTCTTCAGATCGGCTGAGGGGTCGGCGAGGATCGCTCGATTGGGGTTAGTGCCAGATTCCAGCAGTTTTTTGCCGGTCACATAGGCCTTCGCGTCATTGATCGCGTCGACAGCGATCAGCCGGCCTTCCCTGAAGTACCAGATCGAGTGAGCCCCTTCGCGGGCGCCCGGACGCAAAAGCGTGTCGTCATAGCCGAGATTGAAGCCGGCGATCTGCAGCTTGACGTCGTACTGGTCGGACCAGAACCACGGTTTCGGCTCATAGGGCTCGTCGCCACCAGCGATGACGGCTGCCGCAGCTTCAGCCTGGTCGACAGCGTTCTGCACCGATTCGAGCCTGATGCGCCCACCCTGCCATGGAAGTGCGGCGCAATCGCCGGCCGCAAAAATCGCCGGATCGGAGGTGCGGGCGAATTCATCGACAAGGATGCCATTGGCGACTTCGAGACCGGCTTCCTTGGCAAGCTGATCGTTCGGCACGACGCCGATGCCAACGACGACGAAATCGACATCGATGACCGAGTCGTCGGAAAGGGCGGCGCCGGAGACGCGGCCATTCTTGCCGATCAAATGCTTCAGGCCGGTCTTCTCGCGGATCACCACGTCGTGGCTCTCGTGAATGGCGCGCATGAGGTCGGCCGTTTCCTTCGCCGCGACACGCTGCAGGATACGATCGGCCATTTCGATGACCGTGACCTCGAGGCCACGATGGCGGGCGACGGCCGCAGCCTCGAGGCCGATGTAACCGCCGCCGATGATGAGGACGCGACGACCCGGGCGCATTTCATCGGCCAGCAGATCGGCGTCGCGCTTGTCGCGGGCGACATAGACGCCTTCGAGATCACCGCCGATTGCTGCCGGCAGCCGGCGCGGCGTCGAGCCGGTGGCGAGCACCAGCGTACCATAGTCGAGAACGGAGCCGTCCTGCAGCAGAACTTGCTTGCTGTCCCGCTCGATCTGTTCGGCCCAGGTCGAAAGGCGAAGATCGACGTCGTTGTCGGCATACCAGTGTTCCGGGCGGAACAGCAGGCGATCGAAGCTCATTTCGCCGAGCAGATATTTCTTCGAAAGCGGCGGGCGCTGATAGGGGGCTACATCTTCGGCGCCGATGAGCGTGATCGGGCGCGTATCCTTCAAAGCACGCAGTTTGGCCGCCAAGGCGAAACCCGCCTGTCCCGCGCCGATGATCACCACTCTATCCGTCACGATCTCACTCCTGAAACTAGGCTCGACACTTACGCCAAGGCCTATCCCCTGCCCTATGCGCCGTCAACGGAAAGCGGCTTCTTACATTCAGCCGATTTCGATCCAGCGACGCTCGTGGAAGGACTGTGCCATGGCATGCACCGACTTTTCTATCCTGAGACCGTCTTTAAATGTCACGATCGACGACGGCTCGCCTGATATTGCCCGGATCAGCTCGCGGCACTCGATGATCTTCAGATCGTTGAAGCCGAGGCCATGGCCAGGAGCCGGGATGAAGCGATCATAGGGCCGATGGGCAGGCGCCGCCAGTATCTTGCGAAAGCCCTGCTCCGAACCCGGCCCTTCTGCCTGATAGAGTTCGAACTCGTTCATGCGCTCCTGGTCGTAGAGGATCGAGCCTTTCGAGCCGTAAATCTGCAGGGCGATGCGCCCCTTGCGACCCCAGGCGGCGCGATTCGCCATCAACACAGCGGAGATGCCGCCGCCGAAGCGCATCAGCACGTTGGCGGCATCGTGATTTTCGACGGCGCGGCGGCCACCCTCGCTGAGCGGACGGTCGGCATAGGGCTTCACCATATCCGTTATGACGGCCTCGACATGGCCGAAAAGATACCAGAGCAACGACAGCGGGTGCACGGCGAAATCGTCAAGTGCACCATAGCCGGCGGAAAGCTCGCTTTTCCAATAGAAGAAGACGTCGGGATCAGCCATGAAATCCTCGTCCATTTCGACGCGGACATGGTTGACCGTACCGATGGCGCCGTCGCCGACAAGCTTCCTGATGTGCCGCATGACGGGATTCTGAATGTAATTATAGCCGAGAGCGGCAATCTTGCCGGACCGCTCCGCCGTCGCCAGCATGCGCTCGGCATCGGCATAGGCGGGCGCCATCGGCTTCTCACACCAGACATGTTTGCCGGCTTCCAGGGCAGCGACCGCCATTTGGGCATGGAACTGATTGGGCGTGGTGACGGAAACGACGTCGACCTCGGGATCGGCGATCAGCGCCCGCCAGTCTGCCGTTGCCTTTTCGAAGCCGAACTCACCGGCACGGGCCTCGGCAAGCCCGGCATTGGCTTCAGCCAGGTGCACGAGCCGCGGACGCTCGACATCGCCGAACACGGTCTTCACCGCATTCCAGGCCAGTGCATGGCACTTGCCCATATAACCGGTGCCGATCAAACCGATGCCAAGTGGCTTCATTTTCCATCTCCTCCAGAAGTGTGCGCGGATTTTTGGAATATCTGGATCATTTTGGCAAGAGACCGTTGGCAGGCATATGGCCTTCATTCTATCGGTGCGATTGTACAAAACCCTTCAATTACAGGCGATTAAAAACAATTAGGCGCGCCGTTCGAAATCGTCTATGCTCGGCAATATGGAATATTTGTTTCATCCCGTGAGCCGCAAGCATGGATAATGATCCCCAAAGGCACGCGCGCGTGCCGCGCGATTTCGAAAGCCTGCGCAGCACCATCATCGAGCGCAAGGCGAACATGCCGAAGCGGCTGGCGCAGGTCGCCGCCTTCGCGCTCGGCAATCCCGATGAAATCGCCTTTGGCACGACGGCGAGCATCGCGGCCGCCTCCGACGTCCAGCCCTCGACGCTGGTACGCCTCGCGCATCATCTCGGTTATGGAGGCTTTTCCGATCTGCAGAGCATCTTCCGCGAACGGCTGCGCGACCGGACGCTGAGCTATGAAGAGCGGCTCGTCACGCTGGAGCAAACGAGCGGCGACGACGAAGACGCCAATCTGCTCTCCGGCTTCATTGCGGCGGCCAGCCAATCGGTCAACCGGCTGGCGGCGACGGTGCAGAGCGATACGTTCACGAAGGCAGTCAATCTCCTTGCCGGCGCCGACACGATCTATCTGATCGCCAAACGGCGCTCCTACCCGCTGACGGCGCACATGACCTACGCTTTTTCCAAGCTCAATATCCGCCATCAGATCGTCGCCTCGCCGAACGGAGTCGACCCTGAGATGGTGCAGTTCGCAACACCCAGGGATGCGGCGATCGCGGCGAGCTTTTCGCCTTACGCGGCCGACAGCCTCAGCCAGAGCCAGGAACTTGCCGACCGTGGCGTCCCCGTCATCGCCATTACCGATTCGGCCTTCTCGCCCCTCGCTGCCTGCGCCACGCACTGGTTCGAAGTGGCGGAGGCCGATTTTGCCGGCTTCCGCTCGCTGTCGGCCTCGATGGCGCTGACCATGGCGCTGCCGGTCGCCATCGCCGAACGGCGTCGAAAACGTCAGCATTCAAAAGCTGTAAAAGCCAAAATGGAATAAACATTCCGAATTGACAAAATATCGGAACCGATGTTTCATTATTAAAAATTCGCAGGCACTGGAAGCCGCGCAAAATCTAGCGGGAGGACATCATGATACAATCGAATCCGGGATTACAGCCGGAGCCGGCGCTTGATGTAATCACCATCGGCCGCTCCTCGGTCGATCTTTACGGCCAGCAGATCGGTTCGCGACTGGAGGATATCGCCTCTTTCGCCAAATCCGTCGGGGGCTGCCCGTCCAATATCGCCATCGGCACGGCGCGGCTCGGCCTCAAGTCCGGGCTCATCACCCGCGTCGGCGACGAGCAGATGGGACGCTTCATCCGTGAGCAGGCGGCGCGGGAAGGTGTGGCGACGGACGGCATCGTCACCGACAAGGAACGGCTGACAGCGCTGGTGCTGCTTGCGGTCGAGGCCGAAGGCGTGTCGCCGATGATCTTCTATCGCTCCGACTGCGCCGACATGGCGCTCGAGGAAGGCGATATCGACGAGAATTTCATCAAGTCGTCGCGCGCCGTTCTCGTTTCCGGCACGCATTTTTCGCGGCCCAACACCGAGGCCGCGCAGCGCAAGGCGATCCGCATCGCCAAGGAGAACGGCCGCAAGGTGATCTTCGACATCGACTACCGGCCGAATCTCTGGGGCCTTGCCGGCCATGCGGAAGGCTTCGAGCGCTACGTGAAGTCCGACCGCGTCTCTTCGAAGATGAAGGAGACGCTGCCGGATTGCGATCTCATCGTCGGCACCGAAGAAGAAATCCTCATCGCGTCGGGCGCGGACGACGTACTCGGCGCGCTGAAGGAGATCCGACGGCTGACGCCGGCGACCATCGTGCTCAAGCGCGGCGCGATGGGCTGCATCGTTTATGACGGGCCGATCGCCGACGACCTCGAAGCCGGCATCGTCGGCCAGGGCTTCCCGATCGAGGTGTACAACGTGCTCGGCGCCGGCGACGCCTTCATGTCCGGCTTCCTGCGCGGCTTCCTGCGCGATGAGCCGCTGAAGACCTGCGCCACCTGGGCCAATGCCTGCGGCGCCTTCGCCGTCTCCCGACTGCTCTGCTCGCCCGAATATCCGACCTGGGCGGAACTCGACTTCTTCCTGAAGACCGGCAGCAAACATCGGGCGCTGCGCAAGGACGAGGCGATCAACCATATCCATTGGGCATCGACCCGGCGCGGCGAAATCCCGCTTCTGATGGCGCTGGCGATCGACCACCGCTCGCAGCTTGTCAGCGTCGCCGATGAACTCGGCGTCGGCCATGACAAGATCGTCGCCTTCAAGCGGCTCGCCGTCGAAGCCGCCGCTCGCGTTTCGAACGGCCGCGAGGGCTACGGCATGCTGATCGATGAACGTTTCGGCCGCGACGCATTCTTCGATGCGGCGACGAAGAATTTCTCCTGGATCGGCCGGCCTGTCGAACTGCCGGGCTCGAAGCCGCTGCGCTTCGAATTCAGCCAGGATATCGGCTCGCAGCTTGTCGAATGGCCGCTCGACCATTGCATCAAGTGCCTGTGCTTCTACCACCCCGACGATCCGGCCGAATTGAAGACGGAGCAGCAGGAGAAGCTGCGCACGCTTTTCGAGGCCGCGCGCAAAGTCGGTCGCGAGCTGCTGGTGGAAATCATCGCCGGCAAGAACGGCCCGCTCGCCGACGATACGATCGCCACCGCGCTGGAGGAACTCTACGCGCTCGGCATCAAGCCGGACTGGTGGAAGCTGGAGCCGCAGGCTTCCGGCGAAGCCTGGAAGAAGATCGATGCGGTGATCGCCAAAAATGATCCATGGTGCCGTGGTATCGTGCTTCTCGGGCTCGAAGCGCCCGCAGAGGAACTGATCTCCTGTTTCGAGGCGACGCTGGCGGCTCCCTCGGTGAAGGGCTTCGCCGTCGGCCGGACGATCTTTGCCGATCCGGCGCGCGCCTGGCTCTCCGGCGAAATAAACGACGAGGCGGCAATCGCCGACATGGCCAGCCGTTTCCGGCAATTGACAGAGGCCTGGCTTCAGACGCGCGGGCTTCACTGAGAATTAGACCCCTCCCCAACCCCTCCCCACGAGGGGGAGGGACTTAACTTGAGGAATCGCTTCACGCCACAAACGAGCTCTCTTGCGGACGCAACGTTGCGGTGAAATGCGGCGAGCCCCCACGAGTTAGCCCCTCCCTTGTGGGAAGGGGTTGGGGAGGGGAAACCAGACAAAAAGTTAAAAGTTCGGGAGGCCCCGATGGGCAAGACGATACGGTTGACGATGGCGCAGGCCATCGCGCATTTCCTGAAAGTACAGATGACTGTTGTCGACGGCAAAAAGGTGCCGATCTTCGGCGGCGTCTGGGCGATCTTCGGCCACGGCAACGTCGCCGGCATCGGCGAGGCTCTCTATCAGGTGCGCGGGGAATTGACGACCTACCGCGCTCATAACGAACAGGGCATGGCGCATGCCGCGATCGCCTATGCCAAGGCAAATTTCCGCACGCGCTTCATGGCCTGCACGACCTCGATCGGCCCCGGCGCGCTGAACATGGTGACGGCCGCGGGTGTCGCCCATGTCAACCGCATTCCCGTTCTCTTCCTGCCTGGCGACGTCTTCGCCAACCGCGCGCCGGATCCGGTGCTGCAGCAGATCGAGGATTTCGGCGACGGCACCGTGTCGGCCAATGATGCCTTCCGCCCGGTTTCGCGTTACTTCGACCGGATCACCCGGCCGGAGCAGATCATCACCGCGCTAAAGCGGGCCATGCAGGTGCTGACCGATCCGCTCGATTGCGGCCCGGTGACGCTGTCGCTCTGCCAGGACGTTCAGGCCGAGGCCTTCGATTATCCGGAAAGCCTGTTCGAAGAAAAAGTCTGGACGACCCGCCGGCCGCAGCCGGATGCCGACGAACTGGCAAATGCCATCGCCCTTATCAAGGCATCAGAGAAGCCGGTGATCGTTGCCGGCGGCGGCGTGCTCTATTCGCAGGCAACGAAGGAACTCGCGGCCTTTGCCGAAAGCCACGCCATTCCCGTCGTCGTCACTCAGGCCGGCAAGTCGTCGATCAACGAGACCCATCCGCTGGCGCTCGGCTCGGTCGGCGTCACCGGCACATCGGCGGCGAACGCGATCGCCGAAGAGACGGATCTCGTCATCGCCGTCGGCACGCGCTGCCAGGATTTCACGACCGGCTCCTGGGCGCTCTTCAAGAACGACAACGTGAAGATGGTCGGCCTCAACATCGCCGCCTATGACGCGGTGAAGCACGACAGCCACCCTGTGGTGGCCGATGCCCGCGAAGGGCTGAAGGCGCTTTCGGCAGGGCTTTCCGGCTGGAAGGCGCCGGCAGCGCTTAGCGAGAAGGCAGTTGCGGAAAAGAAACTCTGGATGGAGGCTGCCACCAAGGCGATGGCGGCGACCAACACCGCCCTGCCCTCCGATGCGCAGGTGATCGGCGCGGTGGCGCGCACTCTCGGCGGCGAGAACACGACAGTGCTTTGCGCCGCAGGCGGTCTGCCCGGCGAGTTGCACAAGCTCTGGCCGGCGACGGCGCCCGGCAGTTATCATATGGAATACGGCTTCTCCTGCATGGGCTACGAGATCGCCGGCGGGCTCGGCGCCAAGATGGCGCGCCCCGAACGGGATGTCGTCGTCATGGTCGGCGACGGTTCCTACATGATGATGAACTCCGAGATCGCGACCTCGGTCATGCTCGGCCTCAAGATCAATATCGTCATGCTCGACAATCGCGGTTATGGTTGCATCAACCGGTTGCAAATGGGGACCGGTGGCGCCAACTTCAACAATCTGCTGAAGGACTCCTATCACGAGGTGATGCCGGAGATCGATTTCCGCGCGCATGCCGAAAGCATGGGCGCCATCGCCGTCAAGGTCAGCTCCATCGCCGAACTCGAGCAGGCGATCGTCGATTCGAGGAAGAATGATCGTACGTCCGTCTTCGTCATCGACACTGATCCCTTGATCACCACTGAGGCCGGCGGCCATTGGTGGGATGTCGCGGTGCCGGAAGTCAGCCCGCGCGAAGAAGTCAACAAGGCGCGCAGGGGTTATGTCGAAGCCCGCGGCTCCCAGCGCATCGGCTGAACAGGTTTAGCCCCATTTTTCCGGAGGAGCGGACCCGCTCCTCCGCAATGTCTTCAAGGAGAATATTGATGAAGGCCAAACTCGGCATGTCGCCCATCGCATGGTGGAACGACGACCTTCCTGAGCTTAGCGACGATGTGTCGCTTGAAGAATGCCTGCGGCAATCGCGCAGTGCCGGTTTCACCGGCATGGAGCAAGGCCGCCGTTTCCCCAGCAACCCGGAGGAGATGCTGCCCATCCTGCGCGCCGCCGACGTGACGCTCTGCGGCGGCTGGTTCTCCGGCACGCTTGTCAATGAGGAGCTTGCCGCCAACAAGGACCGCATCGCGCCGATGATCGAGCTTTTCAAGGCGGTCAATGCGCCCTGCATCGTCTATGGCGAAGTCGGCCGCTCCATACAGGGCGACCGCTCCAAGCCGCTCGCCACCAAGCCGCGCCTCACCGACGACGAGATGAAGGCCTATGCGCGCCGCGTCACCGAATTCGGCGAATGGTGCGCCGAGCAAGGCATGCCGCTCTCTTATCACCACCACATGGCGGCCGTCGTCGAAACCGAGCCGGAGCTTGACGCCTTCATGCGCAATTCGGGCGAAGGTATTCCGCTGCTGCTCGACGCCGGGCATCTGGCCTTTGCCGGCGGCGATGTGCTGCGCGCCATCGACAATCACCACGCCCGCATCAACCACGTCCACGTCAAGGACATTCGCCAATCCGTAGTGGACGGACTCGATCGCAGCCGGCAATCCTTCCTCGACGCCGTAGCGCTCGGCGCCTTCACAGTGCCAGGCGATGGATCACTCGATTTCGGCGCCATCGTCCAGCGCTTCGCCGACCACGGCTATGAAGGCTGGTTCGTCGTCGAGGCCGAACAGGATCCGCGCAAGGCGCCGCCGCAGAAGATGGCCGAGATCGGCCATGCCGAACTAATGCGCGTGATGACGGCGGCTGGTTATACGGTGGAAACGGAAGGTTTCCCGAAGCGGTAACGGAAAGAAGGCCCCTCCCCACCGGTGATGGGTTGAACGAACTGCCGGAGCAAGGAGCCCCCTCATCCGCCCTTCGGGCACCTTTGCCGGGGTTGAGCCACGGGGCTCAACCCGTCCTTCGCCCCCCAGCGGAGAGGGGGAAACGAGGCAGCGCGGCATACACCTTCTCCCCTCGGGGAGAAGGTGCCGGGAGCCGGATGAGGGGGCTGCGCCTATCAACATACGAGGAGAAACACCAATGCCAAACCTCAAGGTGAAACCATCAGGCACGCATGGCTGCGTCACGCATGTCACCCCGGAAAGCGCCGGCTGGACCTATGTCGGGTTCGATCTGCACCGGATCAAACCGGGCGAGACTGTTTCGGGAGAGACCGGCGAGCGCGAGGTGTGCCTGGTCTGGGTCAGCGGCAAAGGCAAGGCTTCGGCCGGCGCGAAGGATTTCGGGACGCTCGGCGATCGGATGAACCCCTTCGACGGGGCTCCGCACGCGCTTTATATCCCGATGGGTTCGAATTGGTCGGTCACGGCGGAAACTGATCTGGAACTCGCCGTCTGCTCGGCGCCCGGCGGCGGCGATTATCAGGCGAAGGCGATCCCGCCCGGTACGCATCCGCAGGTGACGCGCGGCAAGGGCACGAATGTGCGCTACGTCAACAACATCATGCCTGAGGACGATAATTCGGCGCATTCCCTGCTCGTCGTCGAGGTGATCACGCCAGGTGGCCACACCTCCTCCTATCCGCCGCACAAGCACGATCAGGACGACCTGCCGAACGAGAGCTTCCTGGAAGAGACTTACTACCATCGCCTCAATCCACCGCAGGGTTTCGGTTTCCAGCGCGTCTACACCGACGACCGCTCGCTCGACGAGGCCATGGCGATCGAGGACGGCGACGTGACACTGGTGCCGAAGGGTTATCACCCCTGCGCGGCAACGCATGGCTATGATCTCTATTATCTCAATGTCATGGCTGGGCCGAAGCGGATCTGGAAATTCCACAATGCCGCCGAGCACGAATGGCTGCTGAAGGTATAAAGGCCGCGTTCGATCGCTAAATAATCTGACAGCGCCAAACCGTCGATGATGGTTCACTGCCTCCATCCAATGAGGATGGAGGATCATCATGCATAGCTCGAATTTCACGATACCGGCCCGCAATATCCGCTCTTCGCGGCTCATCCGGCCCGGCCTTCTCTCTGCAGTCGGCACGGCGGTCCGCTGGCTGGGGCGCAAGATCGGCGAACGGCGCAACTACAATGCGCTGATGGAACTTTCCGACGCTCAGTTGAAGGATGTCGGCCTCTCCCGGGGGCAGACAGAAAGCGACGTGCACGTTTACAGCCGCTACTGAAACATCAAACTCACTGTGTTACTGTGCCCCTGTGCAGCCTTGTCGGGCTGCCTGCCTGAACCGGATGATACGATGTTGCAGTTTTCAACAGCACTGCTCCTGAAAACGAAGACCGTCACCATTCGTGACGTCGTCTGCAATGGCGAGTGCCGCCACAAGAGCGACGAGGAATGTGCTCACAAGACAAGCCTCGTCTATCCCTATCGCGGCGTCTTCATGCGCCATGTCGGCCGCACGGATACGGTGGCTGAAGCCAATCAGGTGTTGTTCTTCAATGCCGCTCAGGGCTATCGGATCAGTCATCCGATCGCGGGCGGCGATGCCTGTATCGACCTGTCGATCGACGAATCCATGCTGGAAGAGCTGGCGCCGAAGGAGCAGGCGCAGCCCGGCCCGGCCTTTTCCTTCCGCCGCCAGCGCCGGCGGATCGACCCGCGCGCGCAGGCGCTGGTCGCCCTGCTGCGTCACGGTCTTAGGCGCAACGTCGCCGAAACACTCGAGGCGGAAACGCTGGCCCTGACGCTGGTTCGCCGCTCGCTCGGCGAGCGCACGTCGCACGCCGCCGGCGCCAGCCTCGGCCGGCAGAAACTCGTCGACCGGGCAAAGCTGGTGCTTTCCTCCGATCTCGCGCGACGCTGGACGCTTGCGGAAATCGCCTCGGAAGTCGGCGTTTCCCCTGTTTACCTCACCCAGGTCTTCCAGCAGGTCGAGGCCACGCCGCTCTATCGCTATCAGCTGAGGCTGCGGCTTGCCCGGGCGCTCGATCTGCTCGGCCAGTATGACGATCTGACCTCACTCGGCCTCGATCTCGGTTTTTCCAGCCACAGTCATTTCAGCGCCTCTTTCAAACAGGCCTTCGGTCAGACTCCGGCCGAATTTCAGCGCTCGGCGCAACTGCGGCGCCGACCGTAGAGCTTTTCCGAGTTGATCATCGCTAAAGTTTTCGACAGCGATGACGCGGTCTTCGATGCTCTTATGGCGCTGTCCCGATCCAGGGACGATCAATGGAGGATTACCCGATGAAGAAGACCACATGTGCTGCCTGCGACTGCGAACTCGGCGCCGAGATCATCACCGTCAAGCTCGGCGGCAGGACCGTCGAAGTCTGCTGCCAGGAATGCGCCGAGGCACTGAACGAGGCGGAAGCGTCGACGTCGGCCGCTCAGAGCGGCAACGAATAGGGGCAATCGCCGGAGGCCGCGCCGGGAAGGCGCGGCCTCCGCCTCTCAGGCGGGCAGAAGCCCGTATCGCCAGCCGCGGCGTCTGGCATTCTCAGACAGCACCAGCAAGGCAAGCACCACCATGCCTGCCTCGGCAAAGTCAGGCACCATCCAGATTCCCTGCTCGCCGAAGACGAAGGGCAGCAGGAAGGTGAGAGGCAGGGTGAGAAGATAGGTTCGCGACAGACCGAAGATCGCCGCGCGCGGCGCATCCCCGATCGACTGAAAATAGGACGACAGGATCAGCATCTGCCCGAAGAGAAAATAGGCGCCGATCGTCCAGGGCAGAATTCGCCTGACCTCGGCGATAATGGCGGGATCGCCAACGAAAACGGCGCCGATGCGACCGGCCAGCAATTCCACCGTGATCTCCACCAGGCTGCAATAGACGAGTGCCGAGAGCATGGCGATCTGCAGGCTTCGGCCGACGCGCAACCCAAGGCCGGCGCCGTGATTGTTGCCGGCGATCGTCTGCAGTGTGATGCTGAGGCCAAGCAGCGGCAGATAGGTGAAGGTCAGGATGCGGG
Organism: Rhizobium sp. NLR22b; assembly: GCF_019685295.1. Taxonomy (NCBI): domain Bacteria; kingdom Pseudomonadati; phylum Pseudomonadota; class Alphaproteobacteria; order Hyphomicrobiales; family Rhizobiaceae; genus Rhizobium; species Rhizobium sp. NLR22b. The sequence goes on along the minus strand of NZ_JABDWM010000025.1, from coordinate 55,125 downwards.
TGATAATGCCGTAGGCGGCAAGGGTGGCGGTATACTCACGCGTGCTCCAGAGCGAGACGTTGACCAGAATCGCGGCCGAGGCAAGCGATATGCCGATGAAACCGAGGCTCATCGGCGCGCCCAAGGCGACGATGCCGCGCCACTCGACAAGGGCGAATGCGGGAGAAGGCCTGAGTGTCGCCGGCCGGCGCCAGCGATAGACGAGCACGGCCACGAGACAGATGAACTGCGAGGCGATGGAGCCTGCGGCCGAACCGACCACGCCCCAATGCATCACTGCCATGAACAGCCAGTTGGCGAGGATGTTAAGCAGTGAGGCCGAAAGTGTGACCACCGTCATGAACCCGATCCTGCCTTCACAGCGCAGCCCGTCGAGATGCAGCGACAGGAAGAAACTCACCGGCGTCGAGGCGATCATCGCGCCCATGAAGAGCATGGCGCCGTCGGCCACGGCGGTGTTGCCGGCGGCGCCGGCATCGATGATCCGCCCGCCGAGGGTCCAGTAGACCATGATGAGAATCACGATGACGGCGAGCGCCAGCGTATGGGCGCCGGAAAATACCCGACGCGCGCCCTGGCGATCGCCGGCACCGAGCCGACGGGCGAGGATGCTTCCCATGCCGTTCGAGACGAGCGATTGCAGGGCGACCAGCAGCATAAGCCCCGGGAAGATCAGGCTGACGGCTGAGAGGGCGTCGGGGCCGACATAGGCCCCCAGGAAATAGGCGTCGACGACAGCAAACAGGCCGTTGACAGTGGTGATCGCGACGATCGGCGCCGCAGTTCTGATGAATACGCCCGGCAGCCAGCCGGTGAGGAAGGCATTGTCATTGGAAGGATCGGCCATGGAGAAATCCCTGCGATATCGGGCGACATCCGCTGCGGCTTGAACAAGCGCATGCATGCGGACAGCCTGGAAAGGATGAGGAGCGATCAGAGATCGAGCACCAAATGAGGCACGCCGTTCGAGGTCTTCCTGGGGGAGACGCCGTCGGCATCGATCTGTGCACTCACGCGTCGACGAAAGGCTGAAAAGCTCTCGAAGGTGACCACGTCAACCGCTACATCGAAATGGATGCTGATTCGGTGGAGGCCGCCCGGCAGAGCCGAAAGCGAGAGAATTTCGCCCGTGAACGGCTGATTGAGATAGCGGCCGCGAATATGGGCGCCGACGAAGAGCGGCGTCTTCGTAGCCGCATTGGGTTTTGCCGCCAGAGCCGCAAGCGTATTCCAGTCACGCGCGCCGTGCTGGCGGGCGATCATTTCCAAGGCCGCACCGTGGGTCAGCGCGGTGCCGCGATCGTTCATCGCCTGGCGCAAGCGCTTAGCCTGGGCCTTCAGTTCTTCAATGCCGGGATAGGTCGTCATGGAGTGAGCCTTCGCAAGGCATGCTCTTCGACTGCAAATGGGAGCTCGCATTGCCGTCAGTCAGCATGCACAAGGGGCCGTGACCATGATCACGAGGGCTTCACCATGGATTTTCATCCGCGAGCGGCCGGTGCCTCGAACCGGGGCTTTGTATGCGCGATCGCCGTCGGCATGTCAAGAATGGCGCGACTGCCCGCAGAATTGCGCGAATTTGGAGCAGACCTGGCCGGAATCGATGCGATTTCCAGCGATTCTCAGCAACAGCCTTCAATCTTAACGACGATCTTCAGCAATCGTCAGCACTCTTGCATTATTCTCTGCTTATGATGAGCGGAGGCTAAAAGGGCCTTTCAGATGCACCTCGACACAGAACACCCCAAGCCGGAACGTGCCTACAGGGAGTTTCACCTCGACAGGCCCGGCAATATCATCTTCGTCGGCCATCACCTCAGCACCGGAACCCAGGTGCGCTGCCTGATTCGCACGATCACGCTTGCCGGCGCGGTGCTCGAAGTCAGTCCGAGCCTCGAGATGCCGAGCCATTTCTTTCTCGAAATACTCGGCATCCATGACGAGATCGGCGCCACCGTGGTCAAACGCGAAGAAGAACTGGTGACGATCAGCTTCAACATGCTGCTCAATCCGGAATTCCTGCACCACGTGCTGCGATTGAGCTTCGAAAACTGAGGCCGCCTCCAATCGCCGCCCGATCGGGGCGCGGCCTCCTCGTCTCGCCCCTTCTTGCTGAGAGATGCGCGATGATCGGTATGATCCAGAGAAGTCCGCGCCATTCCGGGCCATCGAGCGGATCGGCCATGGGATCGCGGCGCATCCGGTAATTGCGGGACGCGACTTCGTTGAAGAGAACTACCCAGTTGAGAAGCATTGCCTATCCTCCATCTATTGCTGGAGTAGTTGAGCTAAGCCTTCACGCCTTCGCTATGTAGAGGCATGGAGGAAAGGGGGTTTTCATCCATGAAAGAGGCGAGCTGGGACGATCTGCAGCTTTTCTTCCATGTCGCGACCAGCGGCGGGCTTTCGGCGGCGGCGGCGCGGACGGGGCTCAGTGCGCCGACGATCGGCCGGCGCATGCTGGGGCTCGAACGGCTGACCGGCCGGTCGCTGTTCAACCGCGGCCCCACAGGCTACCTGCTTGCCAAGGACGGCCAGGAGTTGCTCGATCGCGTCCGGCTGATGCAGGATGCGGCGCGGGCGATCTCCGACTGGCGCGGTGAAGTGCTGACGCTGCCGATTGTGTCGACGGTCGTCGACAGCTGGACGTCGCGCTTCATCGCCGACCACCTGGCCAGCGTCTGGACGCCGAAAGACTGCTTTCGCATGTGCTATAAGACTTGTGACGCGAGCGTCGATTTCACCTATCGCGAGGCGCATATCGCCATTCGCCACAGCCGGCCGGATGGCGGCAACGTCGCGATCCGCCGTTCAGTCAAGGTAGCGCATGCGGTTTATCAGGCAGCCGATTATGACGAGAGCAATTGTAACTGGATCTCGCTCGGAACAGATATCGCCATAACACCGGCGGACAAGTGGACTTTCGAACAGCCGGATTATTGGATCACCAGCTGGACGAACACGCCGCATATGCTCTTTTACCTGATCCGAGGGGGCGCCGGCCGCGGCGTGTTGCCCTGTTTCATCGGCGACGAGGAGCGCAAGCTCGTCCGAGCTGGGCCTGTCATCGATGCATTGACCTACGAGGTGTGGATCGTCGCGCATGACGACGAGCGGCAAAGGCCGGAAGTCAGGACGGTCATCGATCGCCTGGCCACACTGTTTGCCGATCATGAGGATCTCTTTGCCGGAGAGAGACCGTTGGTCTGAAGCGAACAAGAACGCGGGCCAGCGGGCCCGCGTTTGCTCACCGGTTGGTTTCATCACGCGGCGAGATGCCGCTCGATATCGTCGATCGGCAGATTGGTATAGTCTTTCGCCAATTCCGCCAATATAGCCGCCTGCGTCCCGGCGCTCAGCGCCGGCCGCAGGGTGCCGAGCGCCTTCGGCGGCGCGATGAGGACGATACGGCGCGCATCCTTTGCCTGCGTCAGCTCGTCCATTCGCTCAGCCACATGTTTCAGAAATTGCGCTTCGGCCTGCTCCTGCCAGCTGGTCTCTTCGACAGCGCTGCGGCTCCATCCATCAGCGGCATGGCTGCGGCCAGGCTTGTCGCTGCCGAGCTCACGATCGGGCTCGTTCGGCTGCGTCAGCGTTTCCAACACCGTCAGGCTCATCAGCTGGGCATCGCCGGCATTCTGCATGATCAGCGCCTTGGCTCCATTGCAGACTACGACCCATGATTTCCCGGGGATTCTGATGTCGGTCATCTTCAACTCCTCGCTGTCGTCATCGAAGCGCCTTGCTTCATCGATCGAAAGCGCGTCGCGATCTTTCAGATTCGCTCCTTGCGCTTTCGGTTTTTGTTTTTACGCATGTCGTTATCGCAAACCGCTGACACTTTTGCGCGACATGCTTTAGGCAGAACGCCCGACCATTGAAAGAGTTCGAGAAAACTGCGCCGAAATCGGTCGGGGAACAATCCGTAATGCATTTTGGCGGGAGAGCCTGCGTTCCGATTCTGAACATTCGGCGTACCGCATGGAAACAAAATTTGAACTCGTTAAAATTGTCTTTTTATATTTGACGAATGTGCAAAACATTCATGTGACCGTGGCTGAAGCAAGATCAGCTTGCTCCAGAGCAAGAACCCCCAATTGTGCCCTGCCTGACGGAGAATGTAAGATGACTATGCTCCGCGCCACACACCTTGCAACGGTCAAATCCGCCATTTACGACCTGCGCTGGGAAGAGTTCAACGTCAAGCGCCCGGCCCGTATCGTCGCCGTCCGGCCGTGCCTCACCGGATTCTCGATGCGAAGCGCCGAGATCATCGACATATCGCAGGGCGGTGCGACGTTCATCGTCTCGACCACCGCCGGTCTGCCGAAACATTATTATCTCAACATTCTCGGACTAGCCTATCGGATCGGCTGTGCCGAGGTCTACCGCAATAAGGAACGCATCGGCGTGAGGTTCATCAACCTCCTGGACCCCGAGGTTCTGCGCCGCGTCGTGCGCGCCGATTTCCTTGTCGGCAATATGGAAGCGATCGACGCCCGGCGTGCGCCGATGTTTCGGGAGACAAGGCCGGCGGCCAGTCTCGCATAAGTCGTCGATCGAAGGCGAAATTTGGCGGCGATTCAAAGCGCTACGCCGTCCCTGCCGCGTTTGAACAGGCGCGCCGGGCTGCTGTGGTTGCGGAATAATCTTGCTTGCCTTGGCCGTGCCCGGGCCTATTGTTGCGCCTGATCTCAACATGTCCGGGAAACCGCTTTCGCATGTCCGCCTTCTCGCGCTTCACGCCCCTCATCAGCGCCCTGCCCTCCACAGTTCCCTTCGTCGGCCCTGAGGCCATCGAACGCCAGCGCGGACGTGCCGTTCTGGCGCGCATCGGCGCCAATGAGAACGGCTTCGGCCCGGCCCCTTCCGTGCTTGCCGCGATGCGCGAAGAGGCACGCGACATCTGGAAATACAACGACCCGGAAAATTTCGCGCTGCGGGAAGCGCTTGGCGCGCATCTCGGTGTGACGTCCGCCAATATCGCCATCGCCGGCGGCATTGACGAATTGCTCGGCCAGATCGTCCGGCTGGTGATAGAGCCGGGGGCGTCCGTTGTTACCTCGCTCGGCGCCTATCCGACATTCAATTTCCATGTCGCCGGTTTTGGCGGCCGCCTGGTGACCGTCCCCTACGCAAACGACCGCGAGGATCTCGACGGGCTGCTCGATGCCGTCAGGCGCGAGAAAGCGCCCCTCGTCTATTTCGCCAATCCCGACAATCCGATGGGAAGCTGGTGGGACGCCGACAGCATCGTCGCTTTCGCCCGGGCGCTGCCCGAGACCACGATGATGGTGCTGGACGAAGCCTACAGCGAAACGGGGCCGGCAAATTCGCTGCCGTCGATCGCTTCGCTCATCAATCTGCCGAACATCGTCCGCACCCGCACCTTTTCCAAGGCCTATGGGCTTGCCGGCTCACGCACCGGCTACGTGATCTCGACCTCAGGCACGGCACAGGCCTTCGACAAGATCCGCAATCATTTCGGCATGAATCGGCTGGCGACCGCCGCAGCGTTGGCCGCGCTCAAGGACCAGGCCTATCTGGCCGAAGTGATCGGGAAGATCCATGCTGCGCGGGAGCGGATCGGCCGCATTGCCCGGGCGAACGGTCTTGAGCCGCTGGCGTCGGCGACGAACTTCGTGGCGATCGATACCGGCCACGACGGCGCCTATGCGCGGGCGATCGTCGATGGCCTTATCGAGCATGGCGTCTTCATCCGCATGCCGGGTGTCGCGCCGCTCAATCGCTGCATCCGCGTCAGCGTCGGGCCTGAGGCTGATATGGCGCTGTTCGAGGAAGCGCTGCCGCAGGTCTTGAAGACACTCGCCTGAGCTGTCATTCCTGTCCGCTCGCCGACATCGGTCGGTCTTCGCCATTTGTCTGGGTGTTGCGTTCAGCTGAGTTCCTGGGCGAGGCCGATCAGAATCCCCTCAGGTCCGCGGATGTAGCAGAGCCGATATGCATCCTTATACTGAACGACCTCTCCTACGAGCTGCGCGCCGCGCCTGCGGAGCCTTTCAAGCGTCTCGTCGATGTCATCCACTGCGAACATGACGCGGAGGTAGCCGAGGGCGTTGACCGGTGCGTTCCGGTGATCTGCGATGACAGGCGGGGCCAGGAAGCGGGAGAGCTCGAGCCGGCTGTGGCCATCCGGCGTGCGCATCATGGCAATCTCGACGCGCTGATCGCCCAGTCCGGTGATACGTCCGGCCCATTCGCCTTCGACCGTGGCCCTCCCTTCGAATTCGAGGCCGAGTTCGCCAAAGAAATCAATCGCCTCTCCGAGGTCTTCGACGGCGATTCCCACGTTGTCCATTCGCTTGAGCGCCATGTTTTGATCTCCAAGGTGTCGTTGCAATCGACCAGGTCTTGCCTCGTCTAACGAAGGACGTCCGAGGCACGCCAATACCGACAGCTTGGAAAACATCTGTTAAAGCGCCGTGCGTCCTTTTGGACAGGCGGCGCTCCAACACGTCGAGCTGACGTATCGTTCCGTCTGAAACGGCTTCAGATTTTCGGTCGATGCGTCAGTGCACCGTCATCCATTCGCGGGCAGCGCGCAGTGCTTCCACGAGCTGCATCTTGTTCATGGCGGCGGCCACGTCGGCGCGAAGCTCGGCGGCGCGGTCGTTGCCCTTGATCGCGGCGATGTTCAACCACTTGTGGGCGGCAATGAGATCGACGGCGCAGCCGCGGCCGGTCGCATACATCAGACCCATTTCGCAGAAGACATCGGCGCTGTTGTTGTCGCCACCCATGGTGGCCGTTTCAGCATTGTGCATTTCAAAGCGTGCCATCGGTTTTATCCCTGTTAGCCTGTTTACGACTTACCCTGTTTTACCTTCGGGCCCTGCCGTCTATCGCGGCTTTGCGGCCCTTCCGGTCCGGCGGGCTTGCCCCGCTCGTCTGATGACTTGACTATGCCAAATGGCTTTCAAAAAACGCCTAAAATGCATGATTAATTTGAGACAAACAAACTGCAAACGCTTGGTAAAATTGGGTTTTTGTTAAACATCGGATTCCCTGTGACCTAGGCCTTTTCGCTCAAATTTTACAAAAGATTCAGATTTGGAAATAAACAGATCGTTCATCATGAAATCAGCAGGCGACGGGTTTAAAAGTTCTATGGTCGGCCTTCGGCTGCATTCAGCGAGCGGCGAACGGACAGCCGGCTCTATTTACCTTTACGTTCGCGTCAGTTATTTTCGCGACCGGTCAGAAGACATCAGGGAGGAAAAGATGATCCGCAGTCTCGTTCTTGCCGGCGCTATCGCCGTGATCGCGGGGACAGCCTATGCCGAGGAACCTATCGTCGGCAATTGGAAGACGGCCTCCGGCGAAACGGCGGTGATTGCCGCCTGCGGCGGGAGCTTTTGCGTGACGCTGAAAACCGGCAAATATACCGGCCGCAAGATCGGCACATTTGCCGGGACCGGCGGCAGCTATGCCGGCGAGATCACCGACCCAGCCGCCGACAAGACCTATAGCGGCTCAGGAAAGATTTCCGGCAATTCACTGAAGATGCAGGGCTGCGTGATGAAGATCCTCTGCAAGACGCAGACCTGGACACGGCTCTGACGCGATAAGGCCGACGCAACAATCATCCAAAAACGTAATCATGCCGGCCGAAATGCCGGTATGCCTCGACGTCTTCCAGGCTTGCCGATCCTCATTGCAATCGCCAGACCCCGCCCCGCAAGCTGAACGGCGGATGAACCGGCATCTCAGCACTCGTTCAGCCGAGGTGTGGCAAAACTCATGTCACGGTTAAGTTGCGTATTGGGGGTCCGGGATGAACTTCTATATTCTGGCAAGACGTTTCACAATCATCACTCTGTTCGCGGCGATCTTCGCCGTCACATTTTCGGCGGTCGTCGTGCACAATGGCGGCGGCGGCACGCAGTCGCATTTCGGCGCGAGCTATACCTGCCTGGAGAGAAGCGGAACTTTCTGCGCACCGACGGTGCGGTGACTGACATCAGACTCTTAAGAGAAAAAATCGGATTCCGCCGGCGCGGCGTCGTTTGCTTGTCAAAGACAACTCTCTATAATGCGTCATGAACAAACGAATCTCCCCCCTGTCGCCCCTCGACATTTCCTCTCCGCCCCCTTTCCAGCCCGAGAGTTTCGATGATCCCGCCAAGGCCGTCGAGACGCTGACAGCGCTTTACGAACGCAATACGGCGTTCCTGATCAAAAACTTCGCCGAGCTTGCCCAAGGCGCTCCGATCGCCTCGCGCTACCGCGCCTTCTATCCGCAGGTCAGCATCGAGACGACGAGCTTCGGCCATGTCGACTCGCGCCTCTCCTACGGCCACGTCACGGCGCCAGGCATCTACACGACGACGATCACCCGGCCGAAGCTCTTCAAGCATTATCTGAAGCAGCAACTGTCACTGTTGATTAGGAGCCACAATGTTCCGATCGTCGTCTCGGAATCGTCGACGCCGATCCCGCTGCACTTCGCCTTCGGCGAGGGCGCGCATGTGGAAGCATCGGCCTCAGCCTTTGTCGATGTTCCAATGCGCGATATCTTCGACACGCCCGACCTCAACACCACCGACGACGAGATCGCCAACGGCGAATATATCCCGCCGCCGGGCGAGCCCTCGCCGCTTGCGCCATTCACCGCGCAGCGCATCGACTATTCGCTGGCCCGGCTGTCGCATTATACGGCGACGCATGCCGAGCATTTCCAGAATTTCGTGCTGTTTACCAACTACCAGTTCTATATCGACGAATTCTGCAGCTGGGCGCGCAAGCTGATGGCGGAGGGCGGCGACGGTTACACCGCCTTCGTCGAGCCCGGCAACATCGTCACCCTGCCCGGCTCGAGCGCGCCGGAAACGGATGCGACACTTGCCCGCCTGCCGCAGATGCCGGCCTACCATTTGAAGAAGAAGGGTCATGCCGGGATCACCATGATCAATATCGGCGTCGGCCCCTCCAACGCCAAGACGATCACCGACCACGTCGCCGTGCTGCGCCCGCATGCCTGGCTGATGCTCGGCCATTGCGCCGGCCTGCGCAACAGCCAGCGGCTAGGCGATTACGTTCTCGCCCATGCCTATATGCGCGAGGACCATGTTCTCGACGACGACCTGCCGGTCTGGGTGCCGATTCCCGCGCTCGCCGAAGTGCAGGTGGCACTGGAAGCGGCCGTGGCCGAAATCACCGGTTACGAGGGTTTCGAGTTGAAGCGCATCATGCGCACCGGCACCGTCGGCACGATCGACAACCGCAACTGGGAACTGCGCGATCAGCGCGGGCCGGTGAAGCGGCTTTCCCAAGCGCGCGCGATCGCGCTCGACATGGAATCGGCAACGATCGCCGCCAACGGCTTCCGCTTCCGCGTGCCCTACGGCACGCTGCTCTGCGTCTCCGACAAGCCGCTACACGGCGAGTTGAAGCTGCCTGGTATGGCGACGGCCTTTTACCGCACGCAGGTGAACCAGCATTTGCAGATCGGTATCCGTGCCGTCCAGAAGCTTGCGGCCATGCCGCCGGAAGCGCTGCATTCGCGCAAACTGCGCAGCTTCTTCGAGACGGCCTTCCAATAGGCCTTTTCTTCACCGGCCGGTCGCAACAGGCGCCGAACTCTGCGCAAGCATTTGCGGTCTGCCGGCGGCAATGTTCAGCCCTGCAATCAACAGGGTGAAGGCGACGAAGACAAAAGCGACGCGCAGAAGGGCCTTCAGCCCACCGCTTTCATCGAATGCCAGCCCGCGCTTCTCATGGCGGCGCGCCCATATCTGGCTTGCCAGCGCGATTTCAAGAATACTCATTGCCATTCTCCTCGACAGGTTTCAACGAAGCCTTGTCGAGCGCTATCTTGCGATTTCGACAGGTGACCGGCACAAAAGATTTGTCCTGACGCTGTCGAAATGCCCGCACCCCATTCGTCCAGAGGTATTGAAACCCTGCAAGGAGGCTGCCCCGCGATGAAATATCTCTGCCAAGTCTGGTTCGATGGCGCGATACTCGACGCCATGACCAAAGAGGAGAAGGCCGAACTCGACGCAAATTCACTGCACTACGACAGGGACCTCGTCGAAAGCGGGCACATGATCGTCGCCCAGGCGCTGCAGCCGCCAACCTCGGCGGTGACGGTTCGGGTGCGCAGCGGCGAGACGTCGGTGACGGATGGCCCATTCGCCGAGACTAAGGAAGCGCTCGGCGGCTTCATTCTGATTGAGGCGAAGGACCTTAACGACGCGATCCGCGTTGCCGCCGGCATTCCACTCGCCAAACTGGGCGCGATCGAGGTGCGGCCAATCCACGAATTCGCAGCTCAATGAGGACAAACCGATGAAATTTCTATGCCAGATCTGGTTCGACACCGAAAAAAGCAAGCTGGTCCCTCAGACCGAATGGGATGCGCTCACACAGGAGTGCATCATCAGCGACAATCGCTGGCGCGAGAGCGGCCATCTGCAGGTGGCGCTCGCCTTGCATGAACCGTCAACAGCGATCACGGTCCGCCTGCGCAATGGCGAAGTCTCAGCGACCGATGGCCCATTTGCCGAAATCAAGGAGCATCTCGGCGGTTTTGTGCTGATCGAGGCAGAAAATATCGAGGAGGCGAAGACGATCGCGTCGAGCTTTCCGATCCTCAAATATTCCTCAATCGAAGTGCGCCCGACTTACGCCATCCAGGATGGGAAATAGCCATGCGTTATATCTGCATGATTTATAACAGCGCCGACACGGATGGCAGGCTGACGCCTGATGAAACCGGTGAACTCATCAAAGCGCATTTCGCTTTCGATGAGGAGCTTCGCCGCGATGGCATCCTGATCCATTCCGATGCCTTGGAGATGCCTGACCAGGCGACGGTGCTGCGCGTTCGAAACAATACGCTCTCCGCCACCGATGGGCCCTATGTCGAGACGAAGGAACACCTCGCCGGCTTCTACGTCATCGAGGCGCCAGATCTCGTAAAGGCGAAAGAGATTGCCGGACGGATCCCTTCGGCGCGTTTCGGCGCGGTCGAGCTCAGGCCCGTGCGGACCCTCACCGCGCCGCAGTGAGGAGGAGCGCCTCTGGAGAGCGTGATCGAAGAGATTTATCGAACCCAGTCGCGCCGGGTGCTGGCGACGCTGATCCGCCTGCTCGGGGATTTCGATCGGGCGGAGGAAGCGCTTCAGGATGCCTTTGCCGCGGCCGCCCGGACATGGCCGACGGATGGCATCCCCGCTAACCCGTTCGCTTGGCTCGTCTCGACCGGACGTTTCAAGGCGATCGACACCATTCGGCGGCGAGCGCGATTCGATGCCTCGCAGCAGCACATCGAGGACAGCCTCTACAGCGTCGACGAAACGGAGATCGGCGATATGGAAGCGATCGAGGACGACATGCTGCGGCTGATCTTCACCTGCTGTCATCCCGCTATCCCCTCCGATGCCCAGACGGCGATGGCGCTTCGGGAAATCTGCGGATTGAGCACCGAAGAGATCGCCCATGCGTTTCTCGTTTCGGCGCCGACGGTCGCCCAGCGGATCGTGCGCGCCAAGAACAGGATACGGGCCGCGAATATCCCCTACGAAGTGCCGGGCCGCGACGCACTGCCTCAGCGGCTCGATCAGGTGCTGCACGTCATCTATCTCGTCTTTAACGAGGGCTATTCCGCCTCATCAGGCGGGGATGTGGTCCGCGCCGACCTGACCGCCGAGGCGATACGGCTGGCGCGGTTGCTTCTGGCGCTGCTGCCGCATCCTGACGCCCGTGGGCTGCTGGCGCTGATGCTGCTGCAGGATTCCCGCCGCCTGGCACGCAGCAACCAGCAGGGATCGCTGGTGCTGCTCGCCGACCAGGACCGTTCGCTCTGGGACCGTGTGAAAATCGCGGAAGGCCTGGCGCTGCTCGCCGAGGCGATGCGGGCGGCAGAGATCGGCGCCTATACGGTGCAGGCGGCGATCGCTGCCGAGCATGCCAGGGCGCCGACGGCCGATGAGACCGACTGGCGGCGGATCGCCTTCTATTACGATCTGCTGCTGGCGGCGCAGCCATCGCCGATCGCGGAACTCAACCGCGCCGTGGCGATCGCTATGGCGGACGGGCCGGCAAAGGGACTGGATCTGATCGATGCCATTCTGGGCCGCCAGGAGCTCACGGCCTATCACCTCGCCCATTCGGCGCGCGCCGATTTCCTGCGCAGGCTCGGCCGCACCGAAGAGGCGATCGCCGCCTATCAGACGGCGCTGTCGCTTTGTCGGCAGGAGCCGGAGCAGGCATTTCTGCGGAAACGGATTTCAGAGCTTGCCGCGGCGCCCGAGCGGCAGTGAGATCGCGGTGCCCGTCAGCGCCGAAACGATGATCAAGAGATGCGCGTTGACGCTTGCCTGCGCCAGCGCGGCCAGAGCCATCCGCTCACCCGATGCTCCGAGCGCAATGGCACCGGCGGTGATGCCGGCCGGATAGGTGCCGACGCCGCCCGGCGCGTGCACCGGCAGGACAGAGGAGAGTTCACCCCCGAGCGCGCCGCCGAAGCTTGCCGCCATCGGCAGCACGCCCATCAGGCCGAGCGCCCATGCGAGCACGATCACCTTCACCAGCCAGTTGACGATGGTCATCGCCCAGGCGCGCGCAAAGGCGGCGGCATCGAGCGGCAGACCGTTTTCGATTTCGACGACGAATTTCTGCGCCTTTTCCGGCAACAGCCTCGCGGCGACCCGCAGAAGCGGCTTGCGTGCAGCGAAGGCCGCGACCGGCAGCAGCAGGAAGCCTGACCAAAGCGACCACGCGACAAGCGCATCGGCCGCAGCGAGCGCAAAGCCGATACCGGCCGCCGCCAGGAGCGCGTGCAGATCGAGCAGCCGCATGACCAGGAGCGCCGAGGTTCCGCGGGCCAGCGGGATGCCGAACTCGGTGCGCATCAACAACGGAAAGCTGGTCTCGCCGGTGCGGAAGGGCAGCATGATATTCAGGAGATTGTGGATCTGCGTGACGCGGAAGAGGATTGCGAACCGGCCCGCCGTTTCCTTGGGAAAATAATCGTAGATGCGCCAGGTGCGCAGGAAATAGGTGCTCGTCAACGCCACGAGCGCACCGATCACCGGGCCTGCCCCGACATCGGCCCATTGGCTGATGATGACGGGCCAACCCCAGAACCATTGCACGAAGAGCGCATAGGCTGCGACAATTGCGACCGTCAGCGCCGTCATGCGATTGCGCATAAACCAGGATTGCTGGCTTTCAACGATCGAACTCTTCATGTAGTAGGCATTCCTCGCTTGGCGTCGGCATGAGCCTCGGCTCCATTGCCAGGCGTTTTAGGAGAAATGAAGGTTGGGCACAACGGCGGAGTTGAAGCCACGGGCGGCGAGATCGCTTCAAGGCCGACAACCGCGGCGGCAGACCGACAAATCACGGCGCCTTGCCGGCTTGACTTGGAGATCGATGTTGGAGCGCATTACCAGAAACATCAGGAGCGCGAGCATTTTTCTGGCAGTCTATTTCCTGCTGAACATCGTGCTCCGCATCGCATTGCCCCATACGCTCGATCTCGACGAGGCGGAACAATCGTTCTACTCGCAATATCTCTTGGCCGGCTACGGCTCGCAGCCGCCCTTCTACAACTGGATCCAATACGCCATCGTTTCGGTGACCGGGATCACGATGTGGGCGCTCTCGGTTCCGAAGAACATCATCCTCTTCGGCTGTTATCTTTTCTATGGGCTGGCCGCCCGCGAGGTGCTGAAGAGCCGTCTGCTCCCGCCTATCGCCATGCTGAGCCTGATTACCCTGCCACAGGTTGGCCTGATGGCGCAGCGCGAACTGACCCACACCGTTGCCCTGCTGTTTGCGACCTCGCTCTTCCTCTTCGGCTTTTTCCGCACACTTCGTCAGCCGACGATCGGGAGCTATCTCGTCGTCGGCATCGCCACCGGCATCGGCCTCATCTCCAAATACAATTTCGCCATCCTGCCGTTTGCCGCCTTCGTCGCAGTCCTGGTGGACCGAAAGTGGCGCAGCCGGCTGTTGGACTGGCGTCTGCTGCCGGCATTCGCAATCGCCATGCTGATCATTCTGCCGCATGCGCTCTGGCTGCCCGATAACCTCGTCAGCGCTTCGGCCCCGACCATGGAGCGGATGACCGCCGAGCACGAGGCCGCCGCTGGCCTTCCCCGTATCGGACAGGGGCTGTTGTCCCTCGCAATCGCCGTCCTCGGCTTCGTCGCATTGCCGATCGTTCTCTTCGCAGCAGCCTTCCGACTGGATTTCTTCCGTGCGTTTTCCGCGTCCAGTCCGATGATCCGGGTCATCGAGCGGATGATGATCGTCAGCCTGATCGCCTTCGCCGGCGTTGTCGTCTTCGCCGGCGCGAGCGATATCCACGAGCGCTGGCTCGACCCGTGCCTGCTCGTCCTGCTGATTTATCTGCTCCTGAAGCTCGAAACCGCGAGCTTCGATCTTTCCGCCGGCCTGGCACGCTTCCGGCCAGTGGTGCCGGTCTTCATGGTCGTCATCCTGGCGATCCTTCTGCTCAGGATCGTCGCCATGCAATATACCGGCGTTTATACGAGAACGAACGTGCCCTTCTCCGGCTACGTGGCCGAACTGACCGCGACCCGCAAGCCGGTTCTCATCGTGGCGGGAACCAAGTTCGTGGCCGGCAACATGAAGCTGGAATTCCCCGACGTTCCCGTCGTGATCCCATTCTTTCCAGGGCCCGGAGTTCCCGAATATGCGGCTGCGAAGGGTCCGGTGCTCGTTGTCTGGCGCGGAGAAACCGCAAATGACCCCACCATTTCTCCCGACTTTGCCGATGATCTCGTGAAATCGGGTATTCATCTGCAGGAGGTGAAGACGCTGACCCTTCCCTATCTTTTCGGTGACGGCAAACATACGTTCTCGATTGGTTATTCCTGGGTGGAAGGCGGCGCGAAGTAGGGTTGCGGCAAGTCGGCCGATTGCGGGGAAAGCGGCATTGCCCGCTGGCAACGGCCGGACACTTCATGTAGTAGGCTTCCGCAAGCGCGGTGGCGGCAGTAAGATTGCAAGGCCGCCCGGCCTTTTGGAGATGCAAAGTTGCAGACAACGCTAGAGCCCATTCGCGGCACGAATGATCCGGTACAATCGCTCGAGCTGTCGCTGGTCGTGCCCGTTTTCAACGAAGAGGAAAGCGTCGGCCCGCTGGTCGAGCGCATCGTTGCGGCGATGGCCGAGTATCCTCATCACTGGGAACTGATCCTCGTCGACGACGGCAGCACGGATGCGACGCTCGTCAACGCCCGCAAATTCGTCGGACGCGAGGGCCTGGCGCTCAGGATCGTCGAGCTGCAGCGTAATTTCGGCCAGACCGCCGCCATGCAGGCCGGCATCGATACCGCCCGCGGCCGGCTGATCGCGACGATGGACGGCGATCTGCAGAACGACCCGAAGGATATCCCTTCGATGGTCTCCGAGCTGGAGCGGCGCCAACTCGACCTCCTGGTCGGCTGGCGCAAGAACCGCAAGGACGGCCTGTTCCTGCGCAAGATCCCGTCCTGGTGCGCCAACTACCTGATCGGCCGCATCACCGGCGTCAAGCTGCATGATTACGGCTGCAGCCTGAAGATCTACCGTGCCTCGATCATCAAGCAGGTGAAGCTGATGGGCGAAATGCACCGCTTCATCCCGGCGTGGGTCGCCGGCGTTGTTCCGAGCTCGCGGATCGGCGAGATGGCCGTCACCCACCATGCTCGCGAGCACGGCGTTTCAAAGTACGGCATTTCGCGCACCTTCCGCGTCATCCTCGACCTGCTGTCTGTCATGTTCTTCATGCGCTACAAGGCGCGGCCCGGCCACTTCTTCGGCTCGCTCGGTCTCGGTCTTGGCGCGGTTGCCATGTTGATCCTGCTCTATCTCGGCTTCGACAAGTTCATCCTGGGCAACGATATCGGCACCAGACCCATGCTGATGGTCGGGGTCGTTCTCCTCCTTTCGTCGGTGCAGATGATCACCACCGGCATTCTGGCGGAAATGATCGCACGCACCTATTATCGTGACGATGCCTCCCCGAACTACATCGTCCGGCAGATCTTCGACGATCAAAGCCAAGCGTAAGCCGGCAGCATGATGCTGGACCGCGCGAAGAGGACGATCAGAACCGCGGCGCTGCTGCTTGCAGCCTATTTTGTGCTGAACATCGCGCTCAGGCTGGCACTCCCGCACGCGCTGGAACTCGATGAGGCCGAGCAGTCCTTCTTCTCGCAATATCTGCTGGCGGGCTACGGCCCGCAGCCGCCCTTCTACAACTGGATGCAATATGCCGTCGTTTCGGTAACCGGCTTGTCGATGGGCGCCCTTATTATCCCGAAGAACATCCTGCTCTTCCTGTGCTACCTCTTTTACGGCCTTGCCGGGCGCGAGGCACTGAAGGACCAGAAGCTTGCCGCCGTCGCGATGATGGCGCTGATCACCCTGCCCCAGGTTTCCTACATGGCGCAGCAGGATCTGACCCACACGACGGCGCTGCTCTTTGCCAGCTCGCTCTTCCTCTACGGCTTCTTCCGCACGCTCGAGCGGCCCGGCATCGGTAGCTACCTCCTGCTCGGGCTTGCCACCGGCATCGGGCTGATCTCGAAATATAATTTTGCGCTGATGCCCGTCGTGGCGCTGATCGCCATCCTGCCCGATGCCGAATGGCGGCGCCGGGCGCTGGACTGGCGTCTGCTGGCGGCAATCGCCGTCGCGCTCGTCATCGTGTTGCCGCACGCGATCTGGCTGCGGAGCAACCTCGAATTCGCCTCTTCCGATACTCTGGTCAAGATGGCCGCCGGCAATGAACCGGTCGGCGCCTTGCGAATCGGCAAGGGTATTCTTGCCTTTGTCGTCGCCATCATCGCCTTTGCAGCACTGCCCGTCGCAATTTTCGCCGCCGCCTTCCGCCGGGACTTCTTCCGGGCGCTCTCAGCCGGAAACCGCTGGACCGGGATGCTGGAGCGAATGATGCTCGCGAGCCTCGCCGGCATTCTTCTGATCGTGCTGTTCACCGGCTCCACCACGGTGCGTGAACGCTGGCTCGACCCATTCCTGCTGGTGCTGCCGATCTATTTCCTGGCAAAGATGCAGGCGGGCGGGCTCGACCTTTCCGCCGGACTGCGCCGCTTCCGGCCTGTCGTGCCGGTGCTGATGGCCTGCGTCCTGGTCGCGCTCGGCTTCCGCGTCGTCGGCGCCGGGCTGATCGGCACCTATAGCAGGCCGAATGTGCCGATGGCCGATCTCGCGCGCGATATGACGCGGCAGGCCGAACCTGTGCTGGTGATCGCCTCGGATACCTATGTCGGCGGCAACATGCGCCTGCAGCTTCCCGACGTGCCCGTGGTGATCCCGGATTTCCCTGCACCCGGTATTCCGGCCTATGCGACGGCAGGCGGGCCGGTGCTCATCGTCTGGCGCGGCAAAAAGACGGCAACGGCCGCGGATGCGGTCATGCCGGAGCGGTTTTCATTGGCGCTGGCGGCGGCAGGTATCGCGCCGCAGGAAGTCGACGCCTTGTCGCTTCCCTATCATTTCGGCCGCCAGGGCGACAATTTCGCTCTCGGTTATGCCTGGGTTCGGCCGGGGGCGAGATAGTTGACCGAGACCAGCCTCCGCGACATCAGATGGATTTTCGTCCTGCTGGCCGCCTATTTCGTCCTTCAGATCGGCGTGCGGCTTGCAACCTCGCATTCGCTCGATCTCGACGAGGCCGAACAGGCCTTCCGCTCGCAATGGCTCGCCGCCGGTTACGGCCCGCAGCCGCCGTTTTACAACTGGCTGCAATATACCGTCTTCCAGTTTACAGGCGTTTCGCTGGCTGCCCTGTCCGTCGTCAAGAACCTCCTGTTATTCAGCTCTTATCTGCTGTACGGCCTGACGGCGCGGCTCGTCCTGCGCGACAAGGCGATGGTGGCGATCGCAACACTCGGTCTGCTGACCATCCCGCAGATGGTTTTTGAGATGCAGCGGGACCTGACGCACACGGTCGCGGTCTTCTTTTCAGCCAGCATCTTCTTCTACGGTTTCATCCGCAGTCTGAAGCAGCCAAGCCTTGCCTCCTATCTGGTCGCCGGTATCGGCATCGGTTTCGGCCTGCTTGCCAAGTATAATTTCGCCATCCTGCCGGCGGCAGCACTAATTGCCGCCCTGGCGGATCAGCGCCTGCGGCCGCGGATTTTCGATTGGCGGCTGGTGTTGACGGCTGTCGTGGCCCTCGTCATTACCCTGCCGCACCTCTTCTGGCTGAAGGACAATCTCGATTTCGCTACAGCACGCACGCTGGAGAAGATGACCGCGAGCGGCCATGCGAGCTATCCCATGCAGGTCGCCATGGGCATCAGCTCGCTCGCTCTCGCCGTCATCAGCTTTGCCGGATTGACGGTGGCGGTCTTCGCCATGGTGTTCGGCAAGCGCCTTCGCCAGGCGTTTACTGCCGGCTCGGAATGGACGCGACTCGTCGAGCGGATGATGCTCGTCTTCCTGACCGGCATTCTGTTTCTGGTCGTCTTCGGCGGTGCGGCCGGCATCAAGGATCGCTGGCTGGTACCGATGTTTTTCATCCTGCCGCTCTATCTCTGCCTGAAGGTCGAGGCCGCGGGCGTTGAGACCGGCAAGGCTTTCCGGCGCTTCATGCTCGTAGTCGCCGTCATCATGATCGGCGTGCCGGCGATCCTTTACGGCAGCGTCGCGACGGCACGCTTCACCGGTCATTACGAACGATTGAACAGGCCCTATGCCGCGATGCTGGAAAACCTGCGTCAACAGGCGGAACCGGCGGCAATCCTTGCCGGCGATAGCCTTCTTGCCGGCAATGTCAGGCAGGATATTGCCGGGGTACCGGTCCTCTCCGTCGATTATCCCGGCTTCCATCCGGATCTGACCGGCCGCCGACCGCTTCTCCTTGTCTGGCTGATACCGAAGGGAGGCAGCGAAGCGCTGCCTCCTGATATGGCGCAATGGCTCCAGACCAATCTCGGCGCCTCCGCGCCTGAGACATCGGCGATCGACGTGCCCTATTTCTACGGCCGCGGCAGGGACAGCTATCGTTTCGGCTATGCCTGGATCAATCAGCCGGCCTGAGCGAAGTCACGACTTCAGCTCCTTCCAGGCCGCGTCCAACGCCAGCCTGGTAATCCTTGCCATCTCGTCTACCTCCGCGTGGGTGATGACAAGGGGCGGCGAGGCCAGCATGCGGTCGCCGGTGGCGCGCAGCACGAGGCCGTTCGCCAGTGCATGGTTGCGCACCAACGCGCCGATCTGATCGGGCTTGTCGAAGCGAGTGCGCGTGCTCTTGTCGGCAGTGAGCTGCAGGCCGCCCATGAGGCCAATGCTGGCTGCCTCGCCGACAAGATCGTGTTCGGCGAGCGCCGCCCAGGCCTTGCCGAAATAGGGACCGATATCGTCGCGCACCCGCTCGACCAGTCTTTCCTCCTCGATGATGCGCAGATTTTCGAGTGCGGCGGCGGCGCAGACCGGATGGCCGGAATAGGTGAAGCCGTGATTGAAGTCGCCGACCTCATTGATCAGCACGTCGGCGATGCGGTCGCTGACGAGCACGCCGCCGATCGGCAGATAGCCGGAGGAAAGCCCCTTGGCGATCGGTGCGAGATCCGGCTCGACGTCGAATGCTGGTGGCCGAACCAGGCGCCCAATCGACCGAAACCGCAGATCACCTCGTCGGTCACCAACAGGATATTGCGCGCCTTGCAGATGCGGTCGATCTCCGGCCAATAGGTCTCAGGTGGGATGATGACGCCGGCAGCCCCTTGCACCGGCTCGGCGACGAAGGCGGCGACATTCTCCTCGCCGAGCTCGTCGATCTTCGCTTCCAGCTCGCGTGCGACTTTGAGGCCGAATTCGGCGGGCGAGAGATCGCCGCCCTCGCCGTACCAATAGGGCTGACCGATATGGACAATACCCGGGATCGGCAGGTCGCCCTGCTCGTGCATGTATTTCATGCCGCCGAGGCTGGCACCGGCAACGGTCGAACCGTGATAGCCGTTCTTCCTCGCGATCACGATCTTCTTCGACGGCTTGCCGACGGCGCTCCAATAGACCCGGGCCATGCGAAACCAGGTGTCGTTCGCTTCCGAACCGGAGCTGGTGAAGAAGATATGGTTGAACCGTTCGCCGGCATGGGACGTAACCTTCTCAGCCAGCAGCGTCGCCGACGTCGAGCTCGTGCCGAAGAAGGTGTTGTAATAGGGCAACTCGTTCATCTGCCTTGCGACGGCCTCGGTGATCTCCCGGCGGCCATAGCCGATATTGACGCACCAGAGGCCGGCGAAGCCATCTAGATATTTCCTGCCGCGATCGTCGAAGATGTGGCAGCCCTCGCCGCGCTGGATGATGCGCGCGCCTTCGGCATTCAGCTTTTTCATGTCGGCGAAGGGATGCAGGTGGTGCGCGGCGTCGATCGCCGCAAGGTTCGAGGGTGGGTAAGTATCGAGCATGGCTGGTGAAAGACCCTCGCGGATTGAAAGGCTGTTGTCGATGAGATAGGAGCTTGGCCTTGTCCCGGAGGATTTTCAAGGCAATGGCGAGCGACAGGATGGACGGCAAGGCCTGGGGTGGCGACCCGCGTTTCGAAATCCTGATCGTCGGTATGAATGGCGATCTGCGCGGCAAACAGCTGCCGCCGGGCGCAGAAGACAAGGTCTGGGCCGGAGAGATCCGCCTGCCGACCTCGACGCAATCGCTCGACATCTGGGGCGACGACAATGACGATATCACCGGCCTGTCGCTGACGATCGGCGATCCCGATGGCAAGGTACTCCCCGACCGGCGCAGCCTGGCGCCGATGCCCTGGGCACCCGAGGGCTCGATGCAAGTGCTCGCCAGCATGCATGAATTCGACGGCAGCCCCAGCTTCATGGACCCGCGTGCCATCCTCGCTTCTGTATTGGAGCGCTATGCGGCGCGGGGATTGACGCCTGTGGTGGCGACCGAGCTGGAATTCTACGTGATGTCGGGAGACTGGCGTGAGACCGGTCGCCCCTCCCCGCCCGAAGGCCTCACCTATCGCGGTGAGCCGAACGGTTTCCAGCTTTACGACATGAGCGCCGTCGACGCACTCGACGACTATCTCGGGACGCTGAGGGCCTATGCGAAGGCGCAGGGGCTGCCGGCGGAAGCGACGACGGCGGAGTTCGGTCCCGGCCAGTTCGAGATAAACCTGCTGCACCGCCCCGATGCGCTGGCGGCCGCCGACGACTGCCTCTACCTTAAGCGCATCGCCGAACAGGCGGCGCGCCGGCACGGGCTGAAATCGACCTGCATGGCCAAGCCCTATTCCGACCATGCCGGCTCCGGCCTGCATGTGCATGCAAGCGTCATCGACCGGCAAGGCCGCAACATCCTCGATGCCAAGGGCGGCGAGCCGAAGCGGCTCAAATCGGTTGCTGCCGCGCTGCTCAACAGCATGCGCGAAGCGCAGCTGATCTTCGCCCCCTTCGCCAATTCCTACCGCCGCTTCCAGCCGGGCTCGTTCGCACCCGTCGATCTCACCTGGGGCAGCGGCCATCGCGGCACGGCGATCCGCATACCCGACAAGGACGGGCCGGCCGCCCGTATCGAGCATCGTGTCGCCGGCGCCGATGCCAATCCCTATCTGCTGCTCGCGGCAATCCTCGGCGGCATGCTCACCGGTCTCGAACACGAACTCGACCCCGGCGAGGAGACGACGCCCTCGCATACGCCTGCGAATACCACACGGCTGACGCATGATTTCCTCAGCGCCGTCGAGGCTTTCCGCACCTCGCCGCTCATCACCGATATTTTCGGCGCGCGTTATCAGGCGCTCTATGGCGACACAAAGCGCAAGGAAGCGCTTGCGCATCTGCGCACCGTCTCGGATTTCGACTATCGCACCTATTTGCCGCGGCTCTGAAATTTTCAGCGGCCGGTTTACGCGGCGGGCTCGCGGCGTTCATCGGCATTCACCTGCGCGGCGAGACCCTGTTTGACAAGAACCTTCAACTCGCCCGGATGCAGCCGGATCGAGACGTCGCGTTCGAGCGGCAGCAGCTCGCCGTCCATGACGCAATTGGCCTTGGAGCGCAACTTCGGGAAATGCAGCTGCACCTCGGCCGGGTGCATCACCATGACATCGGCGTTCTCGCGGACCTTGCCGCGCAGCATGTCGACGGCAAGGCGGGCGACACCGAGGGGTTTTAGCGGATTTGCAGTATAAAAGCCGAGTTCGCCGCTTCTCAGATTGTCGGCGTAGAGCAGCGGATTCTCGCCGAAGGGATTGTTGGAGACCGAAATCGCCGACACCCTGCGGCGTTCGCGCATGCCGGCCGCCTGGAACTCGACCTCGAATTCCGGCGGATTGAAGATGACGCCCAAGGCCGCTTTCGTGCTCGCCCGTATTTTGCCCAATCGGGAGCGATAGCTGTAGGCGTTGCGGTAGCGAACCATCCGAGCATGCAGACCGGCGGAAAACTGGTGAATGAAGGGCCGGCCGTTGGCGCTGGCAATATCGACATTATCGATCTCGCCGGAGGCAAGCACATCGAGCGCCTGCCAGATATCGAGCGGCACGCGCAGCGAGCGGGCAAAGAGGTTCATCGTGCCGGCGGGTACGACGCCGAGCGCGACGCCGTTTTTCCAGGCGATCGATGCCGCCGCCGAAATCGTTCCATCGCCGCCGCCGGCCACGATCCCGTCGATATCGTCGCGCTTGGCCGCCCGCTCCATGGCGGGAATGATCTCCTTTCCGGAGAAGACGATGGCGTCGAAATCGTGCCCGGCGTCGCGGAATGCTTCTTCCGCCCTCTTTTCGTAGGCCAGCATGTCGGTGGTCCGGAAGGTGCCACCGTCGCGATTGAAAAAGCCTACAAACTTCATAAGGGCTCCCGTCCCTGGCGCGGAAACAATACTGCCTTTGCTCCTGAGATGGTTGCGGTATCGGCGATTTCAAGCGCGGCCGCTTTTCCTAAGAAGCAGCTGAAATGCAAATATTGCAACTGACATATGCACATAGCAGGACGCTGCACTGCAGAAAACGCACTCGACGCCAGCCGATGCGTCCGGGATAGATGAGGAATATCGGAGATACGTATCTCCGCCTCCCGCCATTCGAATGATCGGCCCGCAGCCGCGCTTGCGCCAGCGGCCATCGCCAAGCCAAAACCGCATCGAGGAACTCTCGTGAGTGAGATTACCGTCAATGATTCCATCGACAGCCAGGATGAAGCGCTGCCGTCGGCAACGACCGTGGCGCTGGTGCAACTGGCGCTCGCCTGCGGCGGCTTCGGCATCGGCACCGGCGAATTCGCGATCATGGGGCTCTTGCCCAATGTCGCCGCCACCTTCTCGGTGACGACGCCGCAGGCCGGCTACGTCATCAGCGCCTATGCGCTCGGTGTCGTCGTCGGCGCGCCCGTCATCGCCGTGCTCGCGGCGAAAATGGCACGCCGCACGCTGCTGCTGACACTGATGCTGATTTTTGCCGCCGGCAATATATCAAGCGCCATGGCGCCGACCTTCGAGACTTTCACCCTGCTGCGCTTCGTCAGCGGCCTGCCGCATGGCGCCTATTTCGGCGTGGCGGCGCTTGTCGCCGCCTCGATGGTGCCGGTGCATCGGCGCGCCCGAGCGGTCGGCCGCGTCATGCTCGGCCTGACGGTTGCGACACTTCTCGGCACGCCCTTGACGACATTTTTCGGACAGTCGCTCGACTGGCAGGTAGCGTTTTTCTCGGTCGGCGTGCTCGGCCTGCTGACGGTGACGCTGATCTGGTTCTACGTACCCAAGGACCGGGTTTCCGAAGAAGCGAGTTTCGCACGCGAACTCGGCGCCTTCCGCCGACCGCAGGTCTGGCTGACGCTCGGGATTGCTGCCGTCGGCTATGGCGGTATGTTCGCCATGTTCAGCTATATCGCCTCGACGACGACCGAAGTGGCGATGTTGCCGGAAACGGCCGTTCCGATCATGCTGGTGCTCTTCGGCGTCGGCATGAATGCCGGCAATTTCATCGGCTCGTGGCTCGCCGACAAGTCGCTGCTCGGAACGATCGGCGGCTCGCTCGTCTATAATATCGTCGTGCTGACCACCTTCTCGCTGACCGCCGCCTCCCCCTATATGCTCGGCCTTTCGGTCTTCCTCGTCGGCTGCGGTTTTGCCGCCGGCCCGGCGCTGCAGACGCGGCTGATGGATGTCGCCGCCGATGCGCAGACGCTGGCCGCAGCTTCCAACCATTCCGCCTTCAACATCGCCAATGCGATCGGCGCCTGGCTCGGCGGCCTCGTCATCGCCTCGGGTTACGGCTTTGCGGCCACCGGCTATGTCGGCGCGGCACTCTCCTTCCTCGGCCTCTTCGTCTTCGCAGCCTCAGCCCGCCTGGAGAGCCGCACCCGCAGCACGCAGGCGGCGTGACCGATCTTCGCTGCAACGCGTGCAGGTGCGACATTCTGGCGTTAAGCATTTAGCCGGCTTGACTTTTTCCGCGTTCGGCACCACGTAGCATGCACGTGGACGGCACCTGTCAGCCACGGATTTCAACGGAGTCATCTTAGCGATGCCAAGCGACAGTAGCAGTCGATTGCCTTTGCCGTACGCGGCCGCCCTCGTGCGCTGACCGACTCCTGTCGGCTCGCCCGATCGGACGCTACGGCGGATCGACGGAAAGGCGAGCCTCATGAATATCAATCGCTTCCCTCTTCGGGCAGGCCATGCCGCCCGTGCCTTCATCAACAATAGCCGCGGCGCCACGATCGCCGAACGCGTCGACGCGTTGAACGCGCTTAGCATCCAGGACGCCGGACGGGTGCTGTCCGGCATGCCGCTCGACTATGCCGTCAACATCCTCGACCGGCCGGAGCTTCGCAACGCCGCACAGATCCTGGCGCTGATCAGCGCCGAGGACGCCGCACGGCTGCTGCATGGCATGTCCAACGACCGCGTCGCCGACGTGCTGCTCGAACTCGACGGCGAGACCCGCGCCCGGCTGTTCTCCAGCCTCGACGAGCCGGTGCGCGTCTCTATCCAGCATCTGATGGGCTATCCGCCGCGCACGGCCGGCAGCATCATGACGACGGAATTCGTCAGCGTGCCGGATAGCTGGACCGTTGCCCAGACGCTCGATCATGTGCGCCAGGTCGAACGTTCGCGCGAAACCGTCTACGCCATCTACGTGCTCGACGAGGTCAGCCATGCGCTGATGCACGTGGTGACGCTGCGTCGCCTGATCACCGGCGAGCCGGATGCCTCCATCCTCACTGTCGCTCAAAAAGGCGCTCCGGTTTCGGCCGATCCGCTGATGAAGCAGGAGGACGTCGCCCGGCTGATCCGCAAGCACGACCTGCTCGCCTTGCCTGTCATCGACGAACATGGGCAGGTGCTCGGCATAGTCACCGTCGACGACGTGATCGACACGATGATATCGGACACCACGGAAGCGGCCCAGAGGTTCGGCGGCATGGAGGCGCTCGGCCAGCCCTACATGAAGATCGGCTTTGCCGGCATGATCCGCAAGCGCGCAGGCTGGCTCGCCGCCCTCTTCCTCGGCGAGATGCTGACGGCGAGCGCCATGCAGCACTTCGAAGGCGAGCTGGAAAAGGCCGTCGTGCTGACCCTGTTCATCCCACTGATCATGAGCTCCGGCGGCAATTCCGGTTCGCAGGCGACCTCGCTGATCATCCGCGCCCTTGCACTCGGCGAGCTGAAGCTTTCGGACTGGTGGAAGGTGCTGTTCCGCGAATTGCCGACCGGCATCGTGCTCGGCGCGATCCTCGGCCTCGTCGGCTTCATCCGCATCGTTTTCTGGCAGTCAGCCGGGCTCTATGATTACGGCCCGCATTGGCAGATGGTCGCCATCACGGTGTTTGCCGCCCTGATCGGAATCGTCACCTTCGGCTCGATCTGCGGCTCGATGCTGCCCTTCATGCTGCAGAAGTTGCGGCTCGATCCGGCCAGCGCCTCGGCCCCCTTCGTCGCCACGCTGGTCGACGTCACCGGACTTGTCATCTACTTCTCGGTGGCGCTGCTTATCCTCAGTGGGACGCTGCTGTAGAGCAAAAAGCCCCTCATCCTAGCCCTCCCCGTTCTGACGCGGAGAGGGGACGTGCCTTGCGAGAGGCCTATGGAGGCTGAGAGGTCGCGACCTATCCCCTTCTCCCCGCGTGCGGGGGAGAAGGTGCCGGCAGGCGGATGAGGGGGCGGGCTCGAGGTCCGAGCAGAGAAAAAAGTATTGTTCGTCAACAAACTGCCAGCAAACCGAGGGAAATTATCTCACCTCTGGCAGCTTCAGCGGCCCATGCGTCTTGATGCTGCGGATGGCGAAGTTCGAGCGGATGTCGCTGACATTCGGCAAGGTCAACAGCGTGTCCGTCAGAAGTCGTTCATAGGCAGCGAGATCCTCCACCACCACTTCTGCCAGAAAGTCGGCGGTACCCGAAATCAGGAAACACGAGACGATCTCGGGGATGGCGAGCAGCGCCTTCTGCTGCGCCTCGGAATTTTCGCGGCTGTGATGCACCACCTTGAACTCGACGAAGACCGTCAGGCCGAGACCGACCTCCTTGCGGTCGATATCGGCGGTGTAGCCGCGGATGATACCGGAGCGTTCGAGATTACGAATGCGGCGCAGGCAGGGTGACGGTGAGAGATTCACCTTCTCGGCGATCTCGACATTGGTGGCGCGGGCATCCTCCTGCAGGCATTTCAGGATGGCAATATCGAATTTGTCGAGATTTGGCATTTTCGCGATATCCATAGGCATAATTTGGCAGAAGATTGCGTATACCACGATTTTCAAGCCACAGATAGCAAGGACATGCCCCGGCCTCCGGCGCTAATCTCTTCCTCAACCGGACAAGATCCGGATGGAGGAAAGGATTGGAACGATGAGCACGATCGCATTTTCAAACGACAAGTCACCTTCGCAGACGCTCGGTTATGCCGCCGGCAGCATCACCGTCTTGATCTGGGCGACCTGGTTTCTGGCGACCCGCCACAGCGCCGCGACGTCGCTCGGCTCGATCGATATCGGCCTCATCCGCTACGGCATTCCGGCGCTTGCGCTTTCGCCCGTCTGGCTTCGCATCGGTCTGCTGCCGAAGGGCGTGCCGCTCTATCTGCTGGCGGTCATGGTCGCCGGCTGCGGCGCGGTCTTCTTTCTGGTGACGACGCTTGCCATTCACTCCACACCGGCGGCCTCCTCCGGCATCCTGCTCGGCGGCTCGATGCCGCTTGCCACCGCACTGATCGGCATTGTGCTGTTTCGGGAACGGCCGGATGTCACGCGCCTCGCCGGGCTGGCCGCCATAGTCGGCGGGGTCCTGATCCTGCTTGCCCGCAGCCTTGCCGATGCCTCCCTGCCCTGGACAAGCTTTGTCATGCTGCCGGCCGGCGCCGTGCTCTGGGCAAGCTACACCCATGCCTTCCGCCGCTCGGGTCTGACGGCCATTCAGGCGAGCGCACTGATTGCCGTCTGGTCCTTCCTGATCATGGCCGTGCTCGCACTCGTCTTCGGTATCTCGCTGCCGCAGGCCCCGCTTCCGGAAATCGGCCTGCAGGTGTTGAGCCAGGGCATTCTGTCGGGCCTCGTCGCCATGGTCGCCTATGGCACGGCCGTTCGTACCCTCGGCGGAACACAGGCCGCCGCCTTCACGGCGCTGACGCCCGTTCTTGCCACGCTCGGCGGCGGCCTCCTGCTTGGCGAAGCAATTGGCGTTGCCGAAATCAGCGCCGCCGTGATCACCGGCATCGGCGTCGCACTTTCGACGGGGATTGCCGCGCGACGCTGACCGTCAGCCGCGACCGACAATACGAAGCCGCCGACAGCCATTGCTGCGGCGGCTTTTCAGTGTGTTCTCGGTCGTTCAGGCCTGGATGACGACGACCCTGGCGCCGACCTCGACGCGGCTATAGAGGTCGATCACATCGTGGTTCATCATGCGGATACAGCCGCTCGACATGGCGAGACCGATCGATTCCGGCTGATTGGTGCCGTGAATGCGGAAATGCGTGTCGTTGCCGCCGCGATAGAGATACATCGCCCGCGCGCCGAGCGGGTTGTTCGGGCCGCCCGGCATGCCGCCCGCAAGCCTGCGATAGCGTTCCTCGCGGCGCTGCATGTTTTCCGTCGGCGTCCAACTCGGCCACTCGGCCTTGCGCCCGATATAGGCGTTGCCGGCAAATGCCAGTCCCTCGCGGCCGACACCGACGCCATATCGCATCGCCCTGTTGTCACCGAGGACGTAGTAGGCGCGACGCGCCGGCGTGTCGATGACGATCGTGCCCGGCGCATGCGCGCTTTCATAGGCCACTTCCTGGCGGCGAAGTTCCGGCTTGATCTTGTCGATCGGCACCTGCCTCAGCGGAAACTTTTCATCCGGAAGCGCGGCATAATTCGTCTGGCTGTTCAAGCCGGTCGAGGAGCAGCCAGCGACGAAGAGCGGCAAAGCGATCAGAAAACCCCGGCGGGAGATCGTCATGAATGTGTCCTTAGCGCGTCAACAAGATGTCGCAAGCTAAGGAATTTATGGTTAACGAACGGCTAACAGCAGCCGCCGAAAGGCGATCACGAAGACGTCAGCGGTCGAAACAACCGCCGATGTCCGGCGCTCCACCTCACATATTCGGATAGACTGGCCCCTCGCCGCCCTGCGGCGGCACCCAGTTGATGTTCTGGTTGGGGTCCTTGATGTCGCAGGTCTTGCAGTGCACGCAGTTCTGGGCGTTGATGACGAAGGTCTTGTCGCCATCCTTCTCCACCCATTCGTAAACGCCGGCCGGACAGTAGCGGGTCGACGGGCCGGCATAGACGCCGAGTTCGGAGCTCTTCTGCAGCCCCATGTCCTTGACCTGCAGATGCACCGGCTGGTCTTCCTCGTGATTGGTGTTCGACAGGAACACCGACGACAGGCGGTCGAAGGTCAGGACGCCATCCGGCTTGGGATAGGCGATCGGCTGGTGATTGGCGGCCGGCTCCAGCGACTGCGCATCGGTCTTGCCGTGACCAAGCGTACCGAAGAAGGAAAATCCGAACAGCGTGTTGGTCCACATGTCGAGGCCGCCAAGTGCCACGCCAATCGCGGTGCCGAACTTCGACCACAGCGGCTTGACGTTGCGCACCCGCTTCAGATCCTTGCCGATGTCGCCTTTGCGCCATTCATTCTCGATCTCGACAACCTCGTCGTGGCTGCGGCCGGATGCGATCGCCGCCGCCACCCTCTCGGCCGCCAGCATGCCCGACAGCACCGCATTATGGCTGCCCTTGATGCGCGGCACGTTGACGAGGCCGGCCGAACAGCCGATCAGCGCGCCGCCGGGGAAGGAAAGCTTCGGCACCGACTGATAACCGCCCTCGGTGATCGCACGCGCCCCATAGGACAGCCGCTTGCCGCCCTCGAAGGTTCCCCGGATCGCCGGATGCGTCTTGAAGCGCTGGAACTCCTCGAAGGGATAGAGATAGGGGTTTTTGTAATTGAGGTGGACGACGAAGCCGACCGCCACCAGATTGTCTTCGAGGTGGTAGAGGAAGGAACCGCCGCCGGTCTTCATGCCGAGCGGCCAGCCGAAGGAGTGCTGCACCAGGCCCCGCCTGTGATTCTCGGGCTTCACCTGCCAGAGCTCCTTGATGCCGATGCCGAATTTCTGCGGCTCGCGATCCTTCTGCAGATCGAACCTGGCGATCAGCTGCTTGGCGAGCGAACCGCGCACGCCTTCACCGATCAGCGTATATTTGCCGCGCAGCTCCATGCCGCGGGTGTAGTTCGGGCCGGGCTCGCC
The DNA here is from genome assembly GCF_019685295.1 of Rhizobium sp. NLR22b. Lineage (NCBI taxonomy): Bacteria > Pseudomonadati > Pseudomonadota > Alphaproteobacteria > Hyphomicrobiales > Rhizobiaceae > Rhizobium > Rhizobium sp. NLR22b. The sequence goes on along the minus strand of NZ_JABDWM010000025.1, from coordinate 25,419 downwards.
GTTCTTCTCGATGCCCATGTCGCCGGTGGCGACGCCGATAACCCCACCCTTGTCGTCATAGAGCACTTCGGTTGCGGCAAAGCCCGGATAGATCTCGACGCCGAGCTCCTCCGCCTTGCCGGCCAGCCAGCGACAGACGTTGCCGAGCGACACGATGTAGTTGCCGTGATTGTTCATCAAGGGCGGCATCAACACATTCGGCAGACGGATCGAGCCGGCCGGGCCGAGCACCAGGAAGTGATCTGCGGTCACCTCGGTCTTGAAGGGATGATCGGCTTCCTCGCGCCAGCCGGGCAGCAGCCGGTCGATGCCGACGGGATCGACGACGGCGCCGGACAGGATATGGGCGCCGACCTCCGCGCCCTTTTCCAAGACCACGACCGACAGTTCCGGATCGACCTGCTTCAGCCGGATCGCCGCCGCCAGACCGGCAGGACCGGCGCCGACGATCACAACGTCGAATTCCATGCTCTCGCGTTCGGGCAGCTCAGTCGTCTCGGTCATTCATTCGTCTCCGCTCGGCCAGTGGCCATCATCCCATGGCCACTGTCTTGTCAAAACCGCGACGCATTGTCGAGCCGGGATGCGACAGCCAATCCTCAATTCGCACAAAGACATTTCTGCCGATACGAGAGTTACAATAACGCTTACGTTAACGTCAATTGCGAAACCAGCGAGACCCAACCCTCCCTTTCCTTTTTCGTCGCCCGCGCCTTATACATCCCTCGAAGACATCGGAGAAGATCATGGATCTCGGTATCAAGGGAAAACGGGCGCTCGTTCTCGCCTCCTCGCGCGGGCTTGGCCTCGGCATCGCCGCGGCACTCGCGCGCGAAGGCGCAAACGTGCTGTTGTGCGGGCGCAGTGGCGAACAGCTGGAGGCCAATTGCGCGGCGATCAACAGCGAAGGCAATGGCCGGGCCGACTGGATCTGGGCTGATCTTGGCGACGAGCGCTTTGTCGAGACGGCAACGACGGCGGTGAAGGAGAAGTTCGGCGGCCTCGACATCCTCGTCAACAATACCGGCGGACCAACGCCCGGCACGACCGAAGAGATGACGGCCGAAAAGCTCGAAACCTATTTCCTCTCCATGGTCGCGCGGGTGATCACGCTCACCAACGCGCTGCTGCCTGATATGAAGGCGCAAGGCTGGGGCCGCATCCTGACGGTCGCCTCATCAGGCGTGATCGAACCGATCCCCAACCTGGCCCTGTCGAACACGCTGCGCCCGGCGCTTGCCGGCTGGAGCAAGACGCTTGCCTCCGAAGTGGCGAGCTTCGGCATCACCACCAACCTGCTTCTGCCGGGCAGCATCTTGACGAGGCGGCTCGACGATCTTGACGGCGCCGCGGCAAAGCGGACGGGCAAAAGCCTCGAGGAAATTCGCGCCGACAAGGAGGCGCGCATTCCCGTCGGCCGCTATGGCAGGGTCGAGGAATTTGCCGCAACGGCCGCCTTCCTGTGCAGCCAGCCCGCAAGCTACATTACCGGCTCGCTGATCCGCTGCGACGGCGGCGCGGCACGGTCCGTCTAGAGCCGCTCAGGCCGCACGGGCCGCCGCGGCGGTCCGGATCATCTGTTCGACATTGGCCGGATCGTCGGCGAGTTCGGCGAGTTCGGAAAGCCGATGGAAGCCGGTCAGGATCGCAATACGCCGTCGGTCGAGCCTGCGTCCGGTCAGGAATTCATAGGCCGAGACGATGCGCGCGGTCAGATCGGGCGAGATGAAGTTTGAATAGATGAACTCCTGGTGCAATGGACCAAAACCTGAATCGGCGAAATCGTAAATGCCGTTGAGCCTACCCTGCCGATAGTCGAAGGCCATATTCCAGCCGTGACCGTCGAAGAAACCGTAGATGTTGCCGTAGGGATCCGGCGGCAAGGCTTCGAAATCCGAAACAACGGTCTCGGCAAAGCCTTTGATATCAGCCGGCAGCACCGGCAAAGCCTTCGTTCGAACCGCCTCTGGCGATTGCCATGGCTGGATCGCTCCGGCGCCGGCCGCCCGCACGCGATCGGCATCGAGCGCGTGCAGTTCGGCGTAGAAACGCGAGAGATCCTCCGCCAGGCGCTGGCGGTCGCCCTGCCCGAGCGCATCGTAATCTTCGGCAATGAGATGTTGCCCCTCGAGCTTGGCATGGCTGGAGAAGATCGGCGGCCCGTCGTGAATGCGCATGTCGGGCACCGCCATTGACAGCGACGGTCGAACGATATCGAGCAAGGCGGCTTCCTTCACGAGCGCTCTTTCGGCGCCGATATGGCGGGGAAACTTGAAAATCAGCGTGTCGTCGACGTCGACCGCCATCGAATCCCAGCCCTTTGCCGCGAGCTTGAAAACGGAGCCCGTCAGTTCAGGAAACACGCTTGTGATGAGGGTGCGAAATTCGCTGACGTTCAACTCTGTCATGACGACCTGCCTTTTCTGTTTCCCTGTTCCTTGGGTGCAGGCGAGCAGCATCGGCCCGTCGGGAACTGTCGGCGTGCAGCCGCCGAAGCCGCGCCAAGTGGCACCCGGACTATATTAGTACAATTTGAATATTACGGAACATTCATTACAAAAATTTAAGCCGTTATAACCACTTAGTGATCGCGACACGGGAATTATGTCCTTTTTGCGCCGCAATATAAGCTGCTCAATCAAGCATAAATTCGCACCCTTGCTCAAACCCCGGTCTCGCCCATGAAGAAATTTTGGATCACCGTCAGTTTTGTCGCAATCGCCGCGGTCGGCGTTTGGCAATTCGGGAATCTGGTCCCCTATGCCGCGCACATTCCCTACCTCTCGCAGCTCATCAAGCAGCCGGCCGGCGGCAATGGCGGCAGGCAGGCACAGGGCGATCAGACGCAGACCAATCAGGCGCCGACCGACCAGGCCGAGAATGGCGGGCAACACCAGGGTGGCGGGCGCAGACGCGGCGGCGGTCCGACCGTCGTCAAGACAGTCGCTGCGGTGAAAACGACGCTGCCGACGGATGTCACCGCGTCCGGCTGGGCCGATGCCGACGACAATACGACCATGGCCGCACAGGAACAGGGCCTGATCGTCAGCATCAATGCGCAGGATGGAGCCACCGTCAAAGCCGGCGATCTGATCGCCAAGCTCGACGACCGGACGGCGAAGGCGGCGGTCGACAAGGACAATGCGATGATCGTCCGGGATACGGCAACGCTTTCGGAAGCGGAGACGGCCCTGGTTCGCGCACAGGACCTGTTCGACCAGAAGGCCGGCACCCAGCAGAGCCTCGACCAGGCAAGAGCTGCCCGCGACACCGCCACGGCCACAGTCGAGGCTGACAAGGCCACCCTCGCCTCGGATCAAATCATCCTCGAGAATACGGATATCCGGGCGCCCTTCGACGGCCGGCTCGGCGATATTGCCGTCAGCAAGGGCGCCTTCCTCAATGCCGGCTCGGCAATCGTCACCATCGCGAAATACGACCCGATCTATGTGAAATTCCACCTGCAGGAGCGCTATTTGCGCGCCCTGAAGAAGGCGCTGGCAGTCGGTCCGGTTGAAGTCAGCACGGTTCCCGCCTCCGCCAAGGGGCAAGTCCGCAAGGGCGAAATCAGCTTCTACGACAACACGGTCGATACCGCCTCCGGCACGATCTTGGCCAAGGCACAGTTCGAGAATGCCTCCGGTGCGCTCTGGCCCGGCCAATCGGTCAACATCGTCGTGCACTTCAACAACGACGAACAGCAGGTTGTGGTGCCGACGGTTGCCGTCAGTCCCGGCCCCGACGGGTTCTTCGCCTTTGTCACCAAAGACGGCAAATCACATCTGACACCGGTCACCGTCGCCCGCGCCAATGGCGGCTTCACTGCCATCGAATCCGGGCTTCAGGCAGGCGACCATGTCGTGGTCGAAGGCCAGGGTCAGCTCAGCGACCAGCAGACGATCAACGAGCAGTTCGACGACAAGACGCTTGACGTCGCGTCTGCCGAAGCGACTCGGCAACCGCAGCAGTCCGAGACGATCGCGGTGGGAGCGCAGCAATGATCCCGAATTTCTGTATCCAGCGCCCCGTCGCGACGACGCTGCTTGCCATCGGCGTCATTCTGGCCGGTCTTGCCGGCTACCGGCTCGTGCCGGTTGCAGCCCTGCCGCAGGTCGATTTTCCGACGATCAACGTGTCGGCGCAGCTGAGCGGCGCCTCGCCGCAGACGATGGCAACCTCCGTTGCCACGCCGCTGATCAAGCAGTTCGAGACCATTCCCGGGATCAGCGAAATCAGCGCCTCGAGCTCGCTCGGCAGCACCAGCATCGTGCTGCAGTTCGATCTCAACCGCGATATCGATGCGGCCGCTGCCGACGTGCAGGCGGCGATCTCACACGCGACCCGGCAGCTGCCCGACAACCTGACGACACCACCGAGCTATCGCAAGACCAACCCCGCCGATGCGCCTGTGATGCTGCTTTCCGTGCAGAGCAACACCATGCCCCGCAGCAAGCTCGATGAGATCGCCGAGGACATCATCTCGCCATCGCTTTCGACGCTGCCCGGCGTTGCCCAGGTGAGCGTCTATGGGGCGCAGACCTACGCCGTGCGCGTCGAAGTCGACCCCAACAAGCTGCTCACCCGCGGCATCGGCATCGATACCGTCAACAAGGCGCTTGCTGCCGCCAACAGCCAGCAGCCTGTCGGCACGCTGCAGAATAATTCGCAGAGCATGACCATCACCGCGAACACGCAGCGCACCAATGCCGAACAATTCCGATCGCTCGTCATTGCCAATCCGAACGGTGCGCCGATCCATCTCGGCGACGTCGCCGATGTGCAGGATGGGGTCGAGAACCAGTATACCGGCAGCTGGTATGATGGCCAGCGCGGCATCATCCTCGCCATTCAGCGTCAGCCCGATGCCAACACGGTCGATGTCGTCGATGCGATCAACGCCAAGCTGCCGCAACTGCACGCCGAAATTCCGTCTTCGATGACGACCGTGGTCATGAACGACGCTGCAAAACCAATTCGCGCCGCCATCGCCGATGTGAAGTTCACGCTGTTCCTGACCATCGGCCTCGTGGTTTTCGTCATCTACCTCTTCACCGGCCATGCGACGGCGACGATCATTCCGGGGCTTGCCGTTCCGCTGTCGCTGATCTCGACCTTCGGGATGATGTATGTGCTCGGCTACAGCATCGACAATATCTCGCTGCTGGGGCTGACGCTCGCGGTGGGTCTGGTGGTGGACGATGCGATCGTCATGCTCGAAAACATCCTGCGTCACGTCGAAGAAGGCATGCCGGTGCGCGAAGCGGCGATCAAGGGGGCGGGCGAAGTCAGCTACACCATCATTTCCATGTCGGTTTCGCTGATCGCCGTCTTCATCCCGATTCTCTTGATGGGCGGCGTCGTCGGCCGCGTGTTCAACGAATTCGGCATGGTGGTCGCCATCGCCATCATCTCGTCGGCGATCGTCTCGCTGACGGTGACGCCGATGCTCGGCTCGCGTCTTTCCAACAATCACAGCCGGCCGCCGCTCCTCATTCGCCTCTTCGATGCCGGCTTCGAGCGGACGCTCAACGGCTACGACAGGGCAGTCGGCTGGTGCCTTCGCCATCGTCTGACGATCCTCGGCGTGTTCCTGGGCTCGGTGGCGCTGACGGTCTATTTCTTCATGACGCTGCCGACGAGCTTCTTCCCGCAGGAGGATATCGGCCGCCTGTCGATCAGCACGCAGGCCCGGCAGGACATTTCCTATTCCGCCATGGAGGCGCTGCAGCAGCAGGCGGCAGCCGCCGTCAAGGCGAACCCGGCGGTCAACCACGTGATGTCGACGATCGGCGGCAATCCAAACAGACCGCAGAACAATGGCTCGATGTTCGTCGAACTCAAGGACAAGAAGGAGCGCCCGCCGCTTGATCAGACATTGCGTGAGCTGCGCACTGCGATCAACAAGATCCCCGGATTGCAGGCCTTCGTGACGCCGAACCAGAGCCTGCGCTTCGGCGGCCGCCAGACCGCCAGCCAATATCAGCTGGTCATTCAGGCGCTGAGCGCCGACCAGACCAACCTCTGGGCCGGCAAGATCCAGGCGGCGATGCGTGTTGACCGCGGGCTGTTTACCGATGTGACATCGGATGCCCAGAACAACGCCCTGCAAGCCAATATCGTCATCGATACCGAGCGGGCGGCGGCCTATGGGATTGACAACGATACGCTGCGCACGACGCTGCAGGAGTCCTTCAGCGGATATGCAGCGGCGGAGATCCAGTCGACCGGCGACAGCTACGACGTCATCGTCGAATACGACACCAGCAAACCCTGGGACGACCAGAAGCTGTCGGAGATTCGCATCGCCTCGTCCAATGGCAGTCTGGTGCCGCTTTCGAACTTCGCGCACGTGCAGCGCACCACCGGCCCCGTCACGATCAACCAGACGGGCCAGCTCGTCTCGACCACCGTTTCCTTCAACCTGCCGGAAGGGGTTTCGCTCAGCGACGCGACGGCAGCGATCGACCAGATCAAGAAGGAGATCGGCCTGCCGGCCGATGTCTTCACCTCCTATGGCGGCACGGCCGAGATCTTCGCACAGTCGCAAGGCAATACGCCGTATCTGATCCTGGCGGCGGTGCTGACCATCTATGTCGTGCTCGGCGTCCTCTATGAAAGCTTCATCCATCCGCTGACCATCCTGTCCGGCCTGCCCGCGGCGGCGTTCGGTGCGCTGCTGGCGCTTGACATCATGGGGTTCGACCTGTCGATCATCGCCCTCATCGGCTTGTTGATGTTGATCGGCATTGTCAAGAAAAACGCGATCATGATGATCGACGTGGCGGTTGAGACCATGCGCACGACGGGGGAAAAGGCGACGGCGGCGATCCACGAGGCCTGCGTACGACGCTTCCGGCCGATCATGATGACGACGTTCTGCGCCCTGCTCGGCGCCCTGCCGATCGCGCTCGGCACCGGCGCCAGCTCGGAGCTGCGCCAGCCGCTCGGCATCGCCGTGGTCGGCGGCCTCGTCGTATCGCAGCTGCTGACGCTGTTCATCACCCCCGTCATCTTCGTCGAGATGGACCGGTTCGGAAACTTCCTCGGCCGGTTGGTGGGCGGTCGTAAGAGGGTCGAGGAACCAGTGCTGCAGGAGACAAGGGCGCTGGCCGCCGAGTAAGGCGTTCTCGCGATGCCGGGCCTTGCTGGTCCGCTTCCTGCCGCCGATCGGCGAAGAAGCGGACATGGCAGAGCGCCTCGATCTTCAATCCACTTGAATGTGTCACGCCCCTGTGGCATCAACCGCCCTCCTTGATCCGGGCGTCCTTACGCCCTTGCGGAGCGCTGCTCCGTCTCCAACAACAATCGGCATGAAGAGGTGCGGGCATGGCTCAGGCGCTGGGTTTCGACTTCGGCACGACGAATACGGTTCTCGCCATGGCGGATGGCGGAGCAACGGGCTCGATGACGTTCACAAGCGCGGCCGGGACGGCCGACAGCATGCGGACGGCACTTTCCTTCATGAAGGACGCCCAGCTCGGCGCCTCGGCGCTGAAGGTGGAGGCGGGCCATGCGGCGATCCGGCAATTCATCGACAATCCCGGCGAATGCCGGTTCCTGCAGTCGATCAAGACCTTTGCGGCAAGCGCGCTGTTCCAGGGCACGCTGATCTTCGCCAAGCGGCACAATTTCGAGGACCTGATGGAGGTCTTCGTGCGGCGCCTTCGCAACTATGCCGGCGACAGCTGGCCCTCGGATGTCAGCCGCATCGTCACCGGCCGTCCGGTGCATTTCGCCGGCGCCAGCCCCGATCCGGCGCTCGCGACCGAACGCTACAACGAGGCGCTGTCGCGTTTCGGCTTTCCCGAAATCCACTATGTCTACGAACCGGTCGCCGCCGCCTTCTATTTCGCGCAGAACCTGAAGCAGGATGCGACGGTGCTGGTCGCCGATTTCGGCGGCGGCACGACCGATTATTCGCTAATCCGCTTCGAAACCGTCGCCGGAAGGCTGACGGCAACGCCGATCGGCCATTCCGGTGTCGGCGTCGCCGGCGATCATTTCGATTATCGAATGATCGACAACATTGTCGCACCGCTGATCGGAAAGGGCAGCCACTTCAAGAGCTTCGACAAGATTCTCGAGGTGCCGTCCAACTACTATTCCAGCTTCGGCCGCTGGAACCAGCTGTCGATCTTCAAGACCACGCGCGAATTCGAGGATCTGAAGAAACTGGTGCGCACCAGCCTGGAGCCGGAAAAGCTCGAAATTTTCATCGACCTCATCGACCATGACGAAGGCTATCCACTCTACCAGGCGGTGTCGGCGACGAAGATGGCGCTCTCGGCTGCCGACGAGGCGCCTTTCGACTTCGCGCCGCTTGGCCGCGGCGGACAGCGCAGCGTCAAGCGCCGCGACTTCGAAGGCTGGATCGCCGAGGATCTCGCCCGCATCGAAGGCGCACTCGACGAGGTGCTCGTCAAGACCGAGACGAAGCCTGCTGACATCGACAAGGTATTCCTGACCGGCGGCACCTCCTTCGTGCCGGCGGTGCGCCGCATCTTCACCGAGCGGTTTGAGCGTGACCGGATCGAAAGCGGCGGCGAGCTGTTGTCGATCGCCCACGGACTGGCGCTGATCGGCGAACGCAACGACATCGCACAATGGACTGTGCAATAAAGTCGGCGAGCGCGGCCAATGTGCCGCCCGCCCTTTCAATGCCACGATCTCTTCGCTAGATTTGCCGCATGATCTCCGCCAACGATCTTTCGCCCGCCGAGCTTGCAGCGCTTCTGCATTTCCATGCGGATGCCGGCGTGGAATGGCTGCTGGAAGAAGAGGCGGTCGACCGCTTCGCCGAATTCGAGGCGATGAAGTCCGCGCGCCGTCCGGCGGCGCAGGCGCAGCAGGAAAGGCCCATTGCTGAGGAACGTCCTCTCCCTGGGCATCGCCAGACATCGCCTCGTCCGACTGCAGCGGCGCATCCAGCGCAGGTCTCCGGGCCGCAGCCGGCGATCCCGGACGGCGAGGCCGTGCAGCAGGCGCGTTTCGTCGCCGAAGCTGCTCGGTCGCTCAGCGAGTTGAAGACCGCGATCGAAGCCTTCAACGGTTGCAATCTCAAGCACAGCGCCCGCTCGACCATTTTTGCCAGCGGCGACGCCGAAAGCGGCATCATGGTGATCGGCTCGGCGCCGAGCGCCGAAGACGACCGTGAAGGCCTGCCCTTCTCGGGTAAGTCCGGCCAGTTGTTCGACAAGATGCTGGCGGCGATCGGGCTGAACCGCTCGAGCGTTCTGCTGACGCAGGTCATCCCCTGGCGCCCGCCGGGCAACCGGGCGGCATCGGCGGCCGAGATCGACATCTGCCGGCCCTTCATCGAACGACAGATCGCGCTCATCGAACCGCAGGCGATTCTGCTGCTCGGCAATTTCGCGGCGCGATTCTTCTTCGGGGAAAACGACACGATTCACGGCCTGCGGGGCCGCTGGAAGGACATCGTCATCGCGGATCGTGCCATTCCGGCCATCGCCAGCCTGCATCCCCAGGATCTGTTAACCGCGCCAGTCAACAAGCGGCTGGCCTGGAACGATCTTCTCGCTTTTCAGGCGAAACTCATTTCCCTCTCCTTGCTCAGAAATTAGCCGAAGTTGAATAATTTATGAAGCGCGCCATGCATTTTTCGCATGGCTGCACCGCGTCAGCATGCCTTGCAGAATCTATGTTGCACTGCAATATAAGCCTGTGTCTTGGGAGGAATCACAGGAACCAAGGCCATGAACAAAAGATATCGTCCTATCCATTCCGGGTTTGAAACCCTTCGCCTTGCCGGCGACCAGCTTCGCTCCACACATGGCTACAGCCGCTTCGGCTTCGCCACGAACGAACAGATGATTGCCCGCGGCACCGGCATCAACAGCCGCACGGCGCGCCCGAACGCCATTTTCTCGGACTTCCAGCAATACTGAGCGCAATCGCTACAGGCCGCATCTCTCCAGACGAGCGGTTCGTGCTGTAGCACTCTGAATTTGCTGCATTTTCATGTCAGAATCATCCACCATGTCAACGATCCTGCTATCGCTTCTGCGCAACATCGAAACATTCGAGCATATCCGCGCCGCGGTCTGCGCCGCGCGCGAATATGAGCGCGAGCTGTCGCTAAAGCCAGCCGATGCCGCCTCGGGCTCAGGAGCGATCGTGTTGTGATCCCTCCGTCGGCGCGTCGATCTGGGCCTTCGCCCATTCGAAGGCCTCGTCGACATAGGCGAACTTGACGGCCTGCCAGGCGCAATATTCTTCGACGAAATCCCGCGATATCCAAAGGCGCGTCTTGCGCGGCTCGTCGAGCCAGCCGACGCAGCCGCGCTGCGCCGCCTTTGCCAAGAGCCGCTGCAGGTGCGTGCGCGACATCATGAAATCGGCGGCGAGCGCGCGGGTTTCGACGCGGCCGACGAGAAACCTGTCGGACTCGGTGTTCTCCGCATCCATCCGGCTTATGAAGTTGTCGACGACGAGGCCGCCCGCTTCCGTCCAGAGAAACTGCGCCACCCGCTCCGGCGGCTCCCGCCAGGCGGCATCTTCCAGGCAATGGCGGGCAATGCGCGGCTGAACGAGCTTCATCAATGCTGGATTTGCCTGGAAAAAGGCCGCCCTTTCGCCGCTGTCGAGCAGGTCGAGGGCGGCCAGATTGGCGTGGATCCAGCCAAACATCGCCTGGTGGCTGACATTGGCCGGTTCGAAATGTCGTGGCCGGCGCCGCTCGTCACCAGGCGTGTGGGTGATGAAGCGGTAGGTATAAAGTTCTTCGATGAAGGCGAGCACGGTGTTACGGCTCGCCACCTTGTGTGCGGTGATGCGGCCGGTCAGCCGAACGGCGGTGAAACCCGACGTCGGGTCGCGCTGATCATATTCCAGGTGGAGGGCATAGGCGGTCTGAGTCAGGAGCCAGCGCTGATGGGAGGCGAGCAGTCGCGCCAGACGTGGACCGGCGTCGAACATGCCGCGCGTCTGCCCAGCCAGAAAGCGGATGCTCATCAAAAAGGAGCAGTTCCCCGCCAATTGCTCCGCCGTGAACGCCATTATGCTTTTCTCCATCTCCGCTCGCACACAGCGTTCGGAGCAGTAATATCAAAAGCCGTAAAGCGGCTCATTCAGACATGCATAGCGTTGAATAAATGATAGTTTCTCATGTTCAACAACCACATTCCGCAGGTCGACGCCATCCCAAGAATTCGCCATTCTTTTCGCTCACCGGAAGCAAGCCTCGCGCGATGTCGATCGACGCGCTGAAATCTTGCCGGCCGTGAGCCTCAGGCTTGCGGCGTCGTCGCCTTGCGCGCCTCGCGCTGTTCGATGCCCAGCTGATGCTCGCGATAGATGATGAAGATACCGGCGGCAACGACGATGACGGTACCGATCAGCATGGTGACAGTTGGCACGTCGCCGAAGACGAAGTAGCCGACGATACCGCCGAGCAGGATCGAGGTATATTCGAACGGCGCGATGGTGGAGACATCCGCGTGGCGGTAGCTTTCCGTCAGCAGAATCTGAGCGACGCCGCCGCAAAAGCCGGCAGCGATCAGATAAAGCGCCGACGGCCATGGCAGGACGAGCCAGCCGAAAGGAAGGGAAGCCAGCGAGAAGACCGACGCGGTAAGCGAAAAATACAGCACGATCGTCGCGGTCTTCTCCTCCTCGACGAGACGACGCACCTGGATCATCGCCATGCCGCCGAGAACGGCCGAGAGCAGCACGCAAAGCGCGCCGAGGGCCTGTTCGGCTTGCATGCCGCCGTCACGCAACAGCGTCAGCTTCGGCCAGGAGACGATGGCGACGCCAACAATGCCGACGAGGACGGCGCTCCAGCGATAGATGCGCACGGTTTCGCCGAGAAAAACCGCGGCGAAGACAACGGCGACGAGCGGCAAGGCGTAGCCGAGCGCGATCGCCTCCGGCAGCGGCAGATGCAGCAGGCCGTAAAAACCAAAAGCCATCGACAGGATGCCGATCGTGCCCCGCTTCAGGTGGCCGACCGGGTTGGCCGTGTGGAAGGCCGCGCGTAGCTGGCCGATATAGGCGAGATAGGCCATGATCGGGAAGAGCGCGAAGAAGGACCTGCAGAAGGTGACCTGGCCCGGCGGGATATCCGGGCCGGCCAGCTTGATGAAGGTCTGCATGGCCAGGAAGACCACGACCGATGAGACTTTCAGCGCAATGCCTCTCATCGGGTTTCTGAAAACCGAGTGCATGATCCTGGCTCTGATGCTGACTTAACAGGAACGGGGAGACGCGTCCGACTCGGGGACGCGGCGAGTGACGTCTGTCATCGTAGCTAAAGAAAATCGAGTTGGGCGAAAATTTATCGCTTTTCGCATCCAATCCGGCCGGTCAGGCGAAATACCACCAAGCGAATTGCGGCGGCCTGGACTGGCCGCATCGTGCAGCCGACGCAGAGCGGCGCTGCGGCGCTCGATCCGGTATAGCGTTTCGGCCGACAGCCACGTTCATCCGCTTCCGATAGATATTTTGCCTGCGAACTTCGCGTTCGCGGGCAATTTGCTTTAACTTTAGTTCAGACTTTAATGTAATCATGCCCGGCAATTTAGGCAGAGTGCGCCCGCCTCTGTATCCGCGGTTGTCAAATAACGGTCTTCAGGAAACACCATGCGAACAGATAACGGCCAGGTCATTCACCTGGCAGATTACCGTCCCACCGACTTCGTGCTGGAACGCGTGGACCTGACATTCGAACTTGATCCGACGGAGACGAAGGTCGAAGCGCGTCTCATCTTTCATCGTCGTCCGGGCGCCGACATTGCGGCGCCGATCGTGCTCGACGGCGACGAGCTGACACTGGCGGGGCTGCTGTTCGACCAGGTGGAGCTTGACCCTTCACGTTATGACGCGACGCCGGAAAGCCTGACGGTCCGCGACCTGCCGGAGAGCGCTCCCTTCGAGCTGACGATCACCACGATCATCAATCCTGAAGCCAATACCCAGCTGATGGGCCTCTATCGCACCGGCGGCATCTACTGCACGCAGTGCGAGGCGGAAGGCTTCCGCCGCATCACCTATTTCCCCGACCGGCCCGACGTGCTTGCACCGTTCACGGTCAACATCATCGCCGACAAGGACGCCAACCCGTTGCTGCTGTCGAACGGCAACTTTCTCGGCGGCGCCGGCTACGGCCCCGGCAAGCATTTCGCCGCCTGGTTCGACCCGCATCCGAAGCCAAGCTATCTCTTCGCCCTCGTTGCCGGCGATCTCGGCGTCGTCGAAGACACCTTCACCACCATGTCCGGCCGCGAAGTGGTGCTGAAGATCTATGTCGAACACGGCAAGGAGTCCCGCGCAGCTTATGCGATGGATGCGCTGAAGCGCTCGATGAAGTGGGACGAAGAGCGGTTCGGGCGCGAATATGATCTCGACATCTTCATGATCGTCGCTGTCTCCGACTTCAACATGGGGGCAATGGAGAACAAGGGTCTCAACGTCTTCAACGACAGATATGTCCTTGCCGATCCCGAGACCGCGACCGATGCCGACTACGCCAATATCGAAGCGGTCATCGCGCATGAATATTTCCACAACTGGACCGGCAACCGCATCACCTGCCGCGACTGGTTCCAGCTGTGCCTCAAGGAAGGCCTGACGGTCTATCGCGACCAGGAATTTTCCTCCGACCAGCGCTCGCGCCCGGTCAAGCGCATCGCCGATGTGCGTCACCTGAAATCCGAGCAGTTTCCGGAGGATGGCGGCCCGCTCGCCCATCCGGTGCGGCCGACGACGTATCGCGAGATCAACAATTTCTACACGCGGACGGTCTACGAGAAAGGCAGCGAAGTCACGCGGATGATCGCGACGCTCATCGGCAGGGACGATTTCAAGAAGGGCATGGACCTCTATTTCAACCGCCATGACGGCCAAGCCGTGACGATCGAGGACTTCGTCAAATGCTTCGAGGATGCAAGCGGGCGCGACCTCACGCAATTCTCGCTCTGGTACCATCAGGCCGGCACGCCGCTGGTCACCGCATCGGGCGGCTATGATCCGGCGGCCGGCACCTTCACCCTGTCGCTCGAACAGATGGTCCCGGCGACACCCGGCCATTCGAGCAAGGAACCGATGCATATTCCGCTTAGCCTCGCGCTCTTCGGCGAAAACGGCGGCAAGATCGAGCCGAACTCCGTCAGCGGCGCCGAATATGCCGACGAGGTGCTGCACCTGACCGGCCGCACGCAGACGGCGGTATTCCATGGCATCGGCTCGCGCCCGGTCGTCTCGATCAACCGCAGCTTCTCGGCGCCAATCAACCTGCATTTCGATCAAAGCCCGGCCGATCTTGCTCGCCTCGCCCGGTATGAGACGGATCATTTCGCCCGCTGGCAGGCGCTGACCGACCTGGCGCTGCCGAACCTTCTCAAGGCCGCCCGCGACGCGCGTGAGGGCAAGCCCGTCGCCTGCGAGGCGACCTTCGTCGAGACGCTGATTGCGGCTGCCGCCGACGAGAGCCTCGAGCCCGCCTTCCGCGCCCAGGCGCTGGCACTGCCGAGCGAATCCGATATTGCCCGCGAACTCGGCGGCAACATCGATCCCGATGCCATCCATGCCGGCCGGCAGGCGATCCTGAAACAGATCGCCGATGCCGGAAAGAACGTCTTTGCCGGCCTCTACGCCGCAATGACAACATCAAACGATTTCAGCCCGGATGCAAAAAGCGCCGGCCTGCGCGCGCTGCGCAACAGCGCCCTCACCTATCTCACCTATGCCGAGCAGACGCCGGCTCGCGCCAAGGCCGCCTTCGACGCGGCCAACAATATGACCGATCTCAGCCATGCGCTGACGCTTCTCGTTCATCATTTTCCCGAGAGTGCGGAGACGGGTGAGGCGCTGGCCACCTTCCGCGACCGCTTCGCAGAAAACGCGCTCGTCATCGACAAATGGTTCTCCATTCAGGCCGGCATTCCAGGCGCCAAGACCCTGGAACGGGTGCGTGCCCTCATGGAGAATTCGCTCTTCAGGCGGACCAATCCGAACAGGATGCGGGCACTGGTCGGGACTTTCGCCTTTGCCAATCCGACCGGCTTCGGCCGTGCCGACGGCGAAGGCTATCGTTTTCTCGCCGGCGAGATTCTTGAAATCGACGAACGCAACCCGCAGCTTGCCGCCCGCATTCTGACATCGATGCGCTCCTGGCGCTCGCTGGAGCCAACACGTGCCGATCATGCCCGCGCCGCATTGAGCAGGATCGAACAGGCGCCCAACCTTTCCACTGACGTGCGCGACATTGTGGAGCGCACGCTTAAGGGGTGATTTGCCGAACCGGCGGCCGCGCAGGATGCTGACGGCCAGCCGGCCGGCTGATTAGAATAGCGCAAAAATACAGAAATTTAAATAGTTAACGGTTTTTTACCTTTGCCTCTGGACAAGGCGAATCACCCGTGATTCTCTAGGTCAGGTTCGGGCGAGCGGCGCGCGAATCACACGAGGGACAAGGCGAAGAGATGATGGACGTGCGGCGGGCAACCGTGGCCGGAGGACGGCTGCGTGTCGATTTTGACGGGCTGAAAGCCTGGCGAAACAGCCTTTCGGGTCACGCGACATCGGAACCGCTCCTTCGTCATCTGCCGAAGGCGGAGCTCATCCTGAAGCGCACCATTCCGGCGCTGATCATCGCCTTCCTCTCCGTCGTCGCCGCCTCGCATTTCTTCGGCATGGCGAGCGAGTATGCCCGACTTGAGGCTTCCGCCCGCCATGCCACAGCACTCTCGGCGTCAACAGCCTCGGCCGTGTTTGCCGATGCGGCCCAGATTTTCGACAGCGGCGATATCGGCCAGGCGCAGACCCGCCTCACCAAGTACCTGCCGCAGGACCGACTGGACAGCGGTGCTTTCGTGCTGCTGGTGCAGGCCAGCGGCAAGGTTTTCGCCGCAACGACCGCCGGGCTCTCGCATGTCGGCAGCAATGTCGGCGATTTCTTCCCGGAGGTATCGGCGATCCGGCGTTTCGGCGATCGTGCCGGCGTCATCGAAACTACGATTGGCGGCGTGCCGCACTATGCTGAGATCACTTTGATGGGCAATGCCGGCGGCTATATCGTCGCCGCCACCTCGCTCGAGGAGATCAGCCAGGTCTGGCGCGAGGAGCTGGCGCTCAACGTCACGCTGTTTGCCGGCATATCCTCGATCCTGCTCGTTATCCTCTACGCCTATTACACTCAGGTGAAACGCGCCCGCGATGCCGACGACATCTTCCTGGAGTCGAATCTGCGCGTCGAGACGGCGCTGTCGCGTGGCCGCTGCGGCCTCTGGGATTTCGATTTCGAGAACCGCGAATTCTTCTGGTCGCGCTCGATGTATGACATGCTCGGCCTGCCGGGATCCGATAAGACGATGGGCTTCGGCGAGGCCGCGCGGCTCATGCATCCGGATGACGGCGGGCTCTACGAGATCGCACGCGCCATCGCCAACGGACATTCCGGCCAGGTCGACCAGATCTTCCGCATGCGCCACGCCGGCGGCCACTATGTCTGGATGCGCGCCCGCGCCCAGGTGATCCGCAGCAATTCCGGCCGCATGCACTTGATCGGCATCGCCATGGACGTGACTGAACAGCATCGGCTCGCCCAGCGCTATGCGGAAGCCGACCAGCGGCTCGCCGACGCCATCGAATGCACCTCCGAAGCCTTCGTGCTGTGGGACAAGAACGACCGGCTCGTCATGTGCAACACCCATTTCCAGCAGGCCTATGGTCTGCCGGACAACGTGCTGGTACCCGGCACCGAGCGCTCCATCGTCAACGCAGCCGCCGCCCGCCCCGTCATCGAGCGGCGGGTCGCCGATGCCGACGGCTCGGGGCGCACGACGGAAGTGC
Organism: Rhizobium sp. NLR22b; assembly: GCF_019685295.1. NCBI lineage: Bacteria > Pseudomonadati > Pseudomonadota > Alphaproteobacteria > Hyphomicrobiales > Rhizobiaceae > Rhizobium > Rhizobium sp. NLR22b. The sequence continues at coordinate 8,610 of NZ_JABDWM010000025.1, read as the reverse complement.
AGCTTGCCGACGAGCGCTGGCTGCAGATCAATGAACGACGTACCCGCGACGGTGGCAGGGTCTCGGTCGGCACCGATATCACGCTGATGAAACGTCATCAGGAGCGGCTGCGCGAATCCGAACGCCGGCTGATGGCGACAATCGGCGATCTCTCCGCCTCGCGTCAGACGCTGGAGCTTCAGAAGGCCGAGCTATCGACGGCCAACGCCAATTACCAGGCGGAGAAGGAGCGCGCCGAAGCCGCCAACAAGGCGAAGTCGGAATTCCTCGCCAATATGTCGCATGAGCTGCGCACCCCGCTCAACGCGATCCTCGGCTTCTCCGAGATCCTGCAGAACCAGATGTTCGGGCCGCTCGGCTCGCTGAAATACGACGAATATGCCCGCGATATCCATGACAGCGGCAAACATCTGCTCAACGTCATCAATGACATTCTCGACATGTCGAAGATCGAGGCCGGCCACTTGAAGCTGCACTGCGAGCGCATCGACCTCGTGCCGCTGATCGAAGAAAGCCTGCGTTTCACCGCCATTCCGGCCGCCGAAAAGAACATCGTCATCGAACAGCGCATCTCGTCGGGCCTGACGCTGACGGCCGACCGCCGGGCGATGAAACAGGTGCTGCTCAACCTGCTCTCCAATGCGGTGAAGTTCACCGACAATGGCGGCCGCATCGCGGTGCGCACGCGCCGCGTCGACGGCGCCGTCTTCGTCACCATCGCCGACACCGGCATCGGCATTCCCCGTTCAGCGCTCTCAAAGATCGGCCAGCCGTTCGAACAGGTGCAGAGCCAATACGCCAAGAGCAAGGGCGGCTCCGGCCTCGGGCTTGCCATCTCGCGCTCGCTGACCTCGCTGCACGGTGGCCGCATGAAGATCCGCTCCCGCGAGGCGGTGGGCACAGTGATCTCGCTGCGTATTCCGGATGATGTCTAAGCTTTCACGGTTTTGACGAATATCTTTCTCACTGCTTTCGAAAGCCGCTTCACCTCTCCCTCAAGGGTTCTGATGTCAGGGCAGTCGCCGGCACGGCAGACGAGCTCGATGAGGCCGGCAGGCGCGTCATTCGGGTCGAACTCGCTCTCGATGCAGAGTCGGATCAGCTGTGAAAGACTGGTGTAGAGCGCAAAGGCTTCCAGGCATGTGTCGAGATCGGCCGCCGACATCAGCCGGTCGCCGAGCAGCTTAAGAGCCTCGCCGGTGCTCTTGCCGTTCACGGCAATCCCGACGCCCCTCGTTGGCGCGATCAACGCCAGGTACTGGGCAATGAATTCGAGATCGATGACGCCGCCGGGGATCTGCTTCAAGTCCCAGAGACCGGATGGCGGCTTTTCCTTGTCGATCAGTTCGCGCATCTCGGCAACGTCATGCGCCACCTTGGCGATGTCGCGATCCGAAGTCAGCACCTCGCGGATAATATGTTCCGCCTCGGCAATCAGGCTTTCATCGCCCGAAATCAGGCGGGCGCGGCTGAGCGCCATATGCTCCCAGGTCCAGGCCTCCTGGCGCTGGTACTTGCCGAAGGCATTGATGCGGGTGGCGACCGGGCCCTTGTTGCCGGACGGGCGCAGCCGCATGTCGACCTCGTAAAGCACGCCCTCGGCGGTCGGCGCCGACAAGGCGGCGATCAATCGCTGGGTAATGCGAGTGAAATAACGCGTCGCATCGAGCGGCTTCCGCCCATCGGATTCGGAAGCCGCGTCGTCATAATCATAGAGCAGGATCAGATCGATGTCGGAACCTGCCGTCAGCTCGAAGCTGCCGAGCTTGCCCATGCCTGAGATGGCGATGCGGCCGCCGGGATAATCGCCATGCGCAGCCCGCATCTCGCTCGTCACGGCATCGAGTGCGGCCGCGACGATGAGATCGGCGAGATGGGTGAAGGCGCGAGCGGCCATTGCGCCATTGATTGCGCCGGTGAGCAGGCGGATGCCGATCAGGAAGCGCTGTTCGGCGGCGAAGATGCGCAGCCGGTCGAGCACTTCCTCATAGTGGCGGGCCTGGGCAAGAGAGCCCTTCAGGCGTTCGCCGAGATAGTCGCGTGTCGGCAGCTCCGCCATCAGGCCTGGATCGAGCATGCCGTCGAAGACATGCGGCTTGGCGGCGATCACCTCGGCCAGCCGGGGCGCCGAGGACATAATGTTGACGATCAGCGACAGGAGCGCCGGATTGCTGCCGAGCAGCGAAAAGAGCTGGATGCCGGCCGGAAGACCCGAGATGAAGCTGTCGAAGCGCAGCAGCGCCTCATCGGCACGCTTGCTTTCGCCGAAGACGCGAAGGAGTTCGGGCCCCAACTCCGTCAGTCTTTCGCGCGCCTCCACCGATTGCGTCGCGCGATAGCGGCCGTAATGCCAGGTGCGGATGACGCGGGAAATGTCGGATGGCCTGGTGAAGCCAAGCTTCTTCAGCGTCTCCAGCGTATCCGGGTCGTCGCCCTGGCCGGTGAAGACGAGGTTTCCGGTTTCGGTGGAAAGCCTGGTCTCCTGCTCAAACAGGCGGGCATAGCGACGCTCGACCGTCTTCAGCACGCCGACCAGCCTTTCGGAGAAGCTCGGCGTGTCGGTAAAGCCCATCATGAAGGCGATGCGCTTCAAGTCGGCATCGGTCTCCGGCAGAAGATGCGTCTGCTCGTCGCGCACCATCTGGATGCGATGCTCGACATCACGCAGGAACCAATAGGCCTCCGTCAGTTCGTCGCGCGTCTGCGCATCGATCCATTTCGCCTTGGTGAGTTCACCGAGTGTCTCCTCCGTCGACCGGCCGCGCAGCGCCGGCATGCGGCCGCCGGCGATCAGCTGCTGCGTCTGGACGAAGAATTCGATCTCACGGATGCCGCCGCGGCCGAGCTTGACATTATGGCCCTTGACCGCGATCGCGCCGTGACCCTTATGCGCGTGGATCTGCCGCTTGATCGAATGGATATCTGATATCGCCGCGTAGTCGAGATATTTGCGGAAGACAAAAGGCGACAGGCCGCGCAGGAATTCCGCGCCGGCCGCAAGGTCTCCGGCCACGGCGCGCGCCTTGATGAAGGCCGCCCGCTCCCAGTTCTGGCCCCTGCCCTCATAATAGATCATCGCCGCGTCGACCGGGATCGCCAGCGGCGTCGAGCCGGGATCCGGACGCAGTCTCAGATCGGTGCGGAAGACATAGCCGTCCGCCGTGCGCTCCTGCAGGATGCGCACCAGCCGGCGCATCATCCTGGGAAAGATCTCGATCGCATCATCCGGGTCGGGCACGATGCCGGCCTGTTCGTCGAAGAAAACGACGAGATCGATATCGGAGGAATAGTTGAGTTCGGACGCGCCGAGCTTGCCCATGCCGAGAACGATCAGGCCAGAGCCCTCACTTGGTTTCGCCGGATCGCGCAGCCTGAGCTTCCCGCCCTCATGCGCCGTGAGCAGCAGATGGTCGATCGCGGCTGCGACCGAGGCTTCGGCAAGCGCGCTCAGCCAGGCCGTTGTCGTCCGGCTGTCGAAGATGCGCGAGAGATCGGCGAGTGCAACGAGGAAAGCGGCCTTGCGCTTGACGATGCGCAGCCTGGTCATCACCATGGATTCCACCGGCGCCGCTCCCTCGCCATCCGGCCGCCATGAGCTTCGCGCCTCGGCGATCAGCGCCTCGATCTGCGGCTCCAGCGGTTTGCTGATGGCGCCGGCGAGGACGGCCGGATCGAGATTGACGATTTCGCGCAGGTAGGGTGACAGCGTCAGCACGGCGGCGACGAAATCGCGCAAAGGCCCCTCCGTCTTCAGCATTGCGGCCACCGTGGGCTCGCTTTTGCTCGCCTCCTGAAGATCGGCCAGCGCCAGCTTCAGCTCCGTCTGGCTCAGCGGACGCAGCAGCCCTTCGGCGACATCCTTCAGGCCATGCGTCGATTTCGTCAGCATGCGCTCTCCCTGGCTCTGCAAAAAAAGAGGTGATTACCTGGAATCGCGGTCGTCGCCTTCGTTCCGGGTTAACTTAGGGTCCCGGCGGAAAACCGCCAATACGCGATTCAGCCTATCGCAATTCGGGACTTCAGGCAGCCTTGGCCGGGAAGATCATGCTGACGGTCAATCCGCGCTGTTCCGGCTTGTCGGGATCAGTGTCGGAGAGTTCCAGCCGACCGTTATGCAGCTCCATGACGGCTTCCACCAGAGAAAGCCCGAGCCCTGTACCCGGCTTTGAACGACTCTCGTCGAGGCGAACGAAGCGCTTCACCACGTCGTCGCGTCTGTCGGCCGGAACGCCCGGCCCGTGGTCAGACACCGACAAGCAGATGCCGTCCGGGCGGCGGGCAAGCTTCAGCGACACCACACCTGCTCCTTCCGTATCGGAGGAATATTTGATCGCATTGTCGAGCAGGTTGAAGATCGCCTGGCCGATCAGCTCGCGATTGCCCTGTACCTCGACACCGGGCTCGACGCTGGCGCTGAGGCCGAGCCCGGCTTCCTCGGCCGCCGGTTCGTAAAGCTCGGCGCTGTCGGAGACAATGGCCGAAAGCTCGACCGGCGACATTTCCGCCGCGACCGATCCGGCCTCGACGCGGGAGATCATCAGCAGGGCGTTGAAGGTGCGGATCAGTTGATCCGATTCGGAAATGATGCCTTCCAGCGCCGCACGCCGTGTGTCGCCATCTGTCATATCGAGCGCATCGGCGGCCTTGTTGCGCAGCCGCGTCAAGGGGGTCTTCAGATCATGGGCAATGTTGTCGGAGACCTGCCGCAGGCCTTCATTGAGCTTCTCTATGCGTTCGAGCATGGTGTTCAACGACATAGACAGGCGGTCGAATTCGTCGCCGGATCCGCCGACCGGCAAGCGCTGCGACAGATCGCCCGCCATGATCTTCTTGCTCGCATCCGACATGCGGTCGATGCGTTTCAGCGCATTGCGGCCGATGCCGAACCAGATGATGATCGCACCGAGCCCCATGATCGCCAAAGCCACCATCAGTGCCTGGCGCACCAGCAGGCGGAAACGCTCGGGATCGCCGAGATCGCGGCCGACGAGAATTCTCAAGCCGTTGTCGAGCACGAAAATGTTGGCGATCGCCTTGTGCCGGCGCTCGACACCGCCGCCGTCCGTATAACGCTGATAGGAGAAGGGAGCCGAGGTCCAGCCGACCTCCTCGAAGACACCGGGCTGCACCGATGCGACATTGCCGGCGAGAATATCGCCCGAGGGACCGGCAATGATGTAGAGATTGGCCCCGGGCTGACGGGCACGCCGTTCCATCGTGCGCAGCAGAAGGTTCATGCCGCCTGTATCGTAGGCGCGCTGCACCTGCTCCACCTCCTGCCGGACGGCGTCGCGGATCTGGCCTGTCAGCAGCCGTTCCGACATCGCCGTCACATAGAAGACGAGCGTCGCGGCGCAGATGGCGAAGAGCAGAATGTAGAGTGCCGAAAGGCGGACTGCAGTGGACTTGAAGAGAACCCTGAAGCGGCTCATCCCTCATCCTTGATCATGTACCCCGCGCCCCGAATGGTTTTGAGGAGCGGCTGGCTGAAGTCCTTCTCAATTTTCGAGCGCAGGCGCGAGACGTGGACGTCGATGACATTTGTCTGCGGGTCGAAATGATAGTCCCAGACGTTTTCGAGCAGCATGGTGCGGGTCACCACCTGACCGGCATTCTTCATCAGATATTCGAGCAGGCGGAACTCACGCGGCTGCAGCGGGATTTCCTTGCCGCCGCGGCGCACCTCGTGAGAGAGCCGGTCGAGTTCGAGATCGCCGACGCGATAGACGACGTCCTGCTCCGGCGTGCCCTTGCGGCGGCCGAGCACTTCGACGCGCGCCAGCAACTCGCTGAAAGCGTAGGGCTTCGGCAGGTAATCGTCGCCGCCGGCACGAAGGCCGGTCACGCGGTCATCGACCTGGCCGAGCGCCGAGAGGATGAGGACCGGCGTGTGAATGCCCTTGCGACGCAACTCGCTGATGACCGAAAGTCCGTCTCGGCGCGGCAGCATGCGGTCGATGACGATGACGTCGTAGGTGTTCTCCGACCCCATGAACAAGCCGGCTTCGCCGTCGCTGGCGTGATCGGCGACGATGCCCGCCTCGCGAAAGGCTTTCGTGAGGTAAGCCGCGGCTTCGAGATCATCTTCGATGATGAGAATCTTCATGCGGCCGACATTACCCACCGGCTGGGTTTCGGCAAGGCTCAAAGCATCCTGCTGCGGGGCAGCGCTCATCACGATCATCCTTGAAAGGTCAGAAGAAACGAGCCGCGCGGACCTCGGTCCGGACGGCTCCGGTTTTCTTTGCGGATCAGCCCTGGCCGTTGATCGGAAGCGCGACGAAACGGCTTCCTTCACTGGACTGGATCTGGAACAACGCGCGGGTGCGGCCGTCCTTCTTGGCCTGGTTCAGCACCTTGACGACATCGGCGGCGGTGGAGACCTCCTGATTGTTGACGGAGGTGATCTTTTCGCCTTCCTTGATGCCTTTGTCGGCGGCATCGGAGTCGGGATCGATGCCGGTGATCGCCAAGCCCTTGCCGTCATCGGAGGGGCCAACCGTCAGACCGAGATCGGCAAGCGCCTTCTCGGAAGCCGGTGCCTCAGGCTGCTGCGGCTGATTGTTGTTGTCATCGGCATTGGCATCCTTCTGATCGGCCGGCAGCGTGCCGAGTTCGACCGTGAGCGACTGGGCCTTGCCGGCGCGCCAGACCGAAAGCTCGGCCTTGCTGCCCGGCTGCATCGCACCAATGCGGCGGCTGAGATCACGGGCATCCTTGATCGTTTCGCCATTGAGCGCCGTGACGACGTCACCGGCCTTCATGCCGGCCTTGTCACCCGGCGATCCGGGCTGCGGGGCGACAACGAGAGCGCCGCTCGGCTCGGAAAGTCCGATTGACTCGGCGATATCCTTGGTCACCGGCTGGATCTGGACGCCCAGCCAGCCGCGGGAAACCTGGCCATCCTTCATCAGATCAGCAACGACGTCCCTTGCGGTCGAGGCCGGAATGGCGAAGGCGATGCCGACGCTGCCGCCCGAGGGCGAGAAGATCGCCGTGTTGATGCCGACGACTTCGCCGTTGAGGTTGAAGGTCGGGCCGCCGGAGTTGCCGCGGTTCACGGCCGCATCCACCTGCAGGTAATCGTCATAAGGACCGGAACCGATATCGCGGCCGCGGGCCGAGACGATGCCGGCCGTGACGGTGCCGCCGAGGCCGAAGGGGTTGCCGACGGCGACGACCCAGTCGCCGACGCGGACATTGTTGTCGTCGGCCCAGTTGACATAGGTGAACTTCTTGCCCTTGCCGTCGACCTTCAGCACGGCGAGATCGGTGCGCGGATCCTTGCCGATCAGCTTGGCGTCGAGTTCGGTGCCGTCATTCATGACGGCGACGAAGGCCTGACCATCGGAAACGACGTGGTTGTTGGTGACGATGTAGCCGTCCTCGGAGATGAAGAAGCCGGAGCCTTGAGCGACCGGACGCAGACGGCCCTTGCCGCCGGGACCATTCGGGCCGCCCGGACCGTTCTGGCCGAAGCGCCGCTGGTGGCCGCCCTGCTGGTCGTTCGGATCCTGGCCGAACTGACGGAACAAGCGCTTCAGCGGGTGATCGTCGGGCAGATCGTCGAAGCCGCGGCCGTTGAAATCGAAGGCGAAGCCGTCATTGTCGGCGACGGGATTGACGCGGTTTTCGACGCGAACGGAGACGACGGCGGGCGAAACGGCATCGACGACATTGGCGAAGCTCGGCACGGCAGGCGCCTGAACCTTGACAGCTTCAGCGTAAGACCGGGTGATTTCGAGCGGAACGCCGGTTGCGAGCACAGCGGCTGCGATACCGGCGACGGTAGAAGCCTTGAGCACAGTGGCGAGGGACGGACGTCCGTTGAAATTCTTCAGCATTGGAGCACCTTCTCTTGTTCTTAGACCTTCAGACCGGCGACGCCGGATCAGTCGATGACTTAAGATATAGGACGCGGCACCTTACTGCGAACTGTCCGGCCAATGAAAAGTTGGTAATGTTTGTGATCTCTGCTTGCGCGAATCCGAGCCATCGCGACGAAGGATCGCTAGTCAGACGTTACTTATCCAAAAGCTCGCTCAGCCGCGCCTGCTCTTCCGGCGTCAGTTTGCTTCCAGTCGGCCGGCCTCTCCTCTTGCGCGCAAAGACGAGCAGCGACACGCCGCCGGCAAGGATCAGCAGCACCGGGGCGCCCCAGAGCAACACCGTCCTCATGCTGAACCGCGGCTTCAGTAGCACGAACTCGCCGTAGCGTGAGACGATGTAGTTGAGCACCGCCTCATCGCTGTCGCCGTTCCTGATGCGCTCACGCACCAACAAGCGAAGATCCTTGGCGAGCTCGGCATTGGAATCGTCGATCGACTGGTTCTGGCAGACCATGCAGCGCAGTTCGGCCGATAGCGCCCGGGCGCGAGCCTCCAGCGCCGGATCGGCCAGCACCTCGTCGGGATTGACGGCGAAGGCGGAAACGGGTGCGAAGAACACGAACACGGCGACGAGGAGACGGGAGAGACGCATCATTCCGCCGGCTCCATGGCAGGCGCGGCCGGTTTGGCCTTGACCTTTCTCCGCGGGGCGCCGACGCGCAGGCGCCGATCACTCAGCGAGACGAGGCCGCCTGCGGCCATGATCAAGGCCCCGCCCCAG
>NZ_JABDWM010000024.1:0-68006 GCF_019685295.1 Rhizobium sp. NLR22b | reverse complement strand
CTGGTACATGCAGGGCAAGATCCAGATCGATCCGATGATCACCCACACGATGCCGCTCGAAGACATCAACAAGGGCTTCGACTTGATGCACAAGGGCGAAAGCATCCGCGGCGTGGTGGTGTACTGAGAATGAAGACGATATCGGCTGATAAGTCTCACGGCGGCACACAGGGCGTCTATGTCGAACGTTCCGAGGCCTGCGATTGCGACATGACCTTCGCGGTGTTCCTGCCGCCGCAGGCGGCCGAGGGCAAGCTGCCGGTCCTATGGTATCTGTCCGGCCTGACATGCACGCATGCCAACGTCATGGACAAGGGCGAGTATCGGCGGCTTGCCGCCGAACTCGGTCTCGTCATTGTCTGCCCGGATACCAGCCCCCGCGGTGACCACGTTCCCGATGAGGCCGACAACTGGCAGTTCGGCAAGGGTGCGGGCTTTTATGTCGACGCCACCCAGCCGCCCTATTCGGCGAATTATCGCATGTACAGCTATATCGTCGACGAGCTGCCGCGGCTCCTTGCTGCGGAATTTCCGGTCGACATGGAGCGCCAGGGGATCTTCGGTCACTCGATGGGCGGACATGGCGCGATCACGATCGCGCTCAAGAACCCCGACCGTTTCCGCAGCTGCTCGGCCTTCGCGCCGATCAGCCATCCTTCGGTTTCCGGCTGGTCGAGACCGGCCTTCCGAAAATATCTCGGTGCCGATGAAAAGACCTGGCGGGCCTATGACGCCTGCTCGCTGATCGAGGACGGGCATCGGATCCCCGAACTGCTCGTCGACCAGGGAACGGCGGATAGCTTCCTGGAGGACGGTTTGCGCCCCGCCGAACTCAGGCAAGCCTGCGAGGCGGCTGATATCGACCTCAGGCTTCGCATGCAGGAAGGCTACGGCCATTCCTACTTCTTCATTTCCACATTCATGGAGGACCATCTGCGCTGGCACGCGCAGAGGCTGGCAAAGTAGTTGCAGAGCTCGGCCGGGCATAATGCAAACGGCCAGGGAGGGAAGGAGAAAAGCGATGACCAGCATAGCCATACATCCCGCAGTGGATTCAGGCTTTCGAGCGACTGACGCTGATTTCGCAGGCGGAACGCTCGTGTGCAACTGCGCGAGCAACCCGGTCAAGGTGAGGATCAAGGGTGACATCGCCCACAACCACGTCTGCGGCTGCACCAAGTGCTGGAAGCCGAAAGGCGCCGTCTTCTCGGTTGTGGCTGTAGCGCCGACCGAAAGCGTCGAGGTGCTGGAAAACGGCGACAAGCTCGCAGTCGTCGATTCCGCAGCCTTGATCCAGCGGCATGCCTGCAAGGAATGTGGCGTGCATATGTACGGGCCGGTCGAGCGCGAACATCCTTTCCAGGGACTGTCCTTCGTCCACCCGGAGCGCTTCCAGGAGGGCGGCTGGGCAAGGCCGACTTTTGCGGCGTTCGTATCGTCGATCATCGAAAGCGGCTTCGATCCTTCGAAGATGGACGCCGTTAGGGCGCAGCTGAAAGCGTTGGGCCTCGAGCCCTATGATTGTCTCTCGCCCGGCCTGATGGACTATATCGCAACTTGGACCGCCAAGAAGAGCGGCGTCCTGGCTGCCTGAACCTTCCGGGGAGCGCTGGCGTGCCGGCGCTCCCCGATCGAGTTCGGCATCTATTGATCGAGGGCGGCTCTCAATTCGCGGCTTACGGCTCCGGCAATTCGCCTCGACGTCGGCCACAAGCAGTGACCCCGCGATAGTATCAATCGCCGCGGCGGGACCATTGATGTCCCTCGGCCCAGTTCGAGGCATTCGGAATGACATCGGCAAAATGTCTGAATATCTGGGGAGAAATGATCTACGGCGCGATCAGGATGATCGATATCGCGGCTTCGATCAATGCGTCGATCGCTTCGTGGTATTGATTATCGTGATGAACTCTTGGTTCACTTGCGGAGGCTGGGCGCGCGTCATCGGCCACAACACCATTTGTGTTGACGATCGGCACCCGCTGGCGCACGGTTTTCAGATTAGATGAGCGCATTCAGAAACGGTGATGAGATGAATATCCGACCTGGGCAGCATCGGCAGGCAGACGGCGCTGCGAAACCCGCCGCCCGTCTCAAGGTTGGGTTTGTCTTGTCGCGGTCGTTCACGTTGTCCGCCTTTGCGCTGTTCGTGGATACGCTGCGGCTTGCCAGCGACGAGCAGGACCGTTCCGGACGGGTGCTTGCCGACTGGCAGGTGATCGGCAGCACGCGGCACCTGATCACTTCGAGCTGCGGCGTCCAGGTCGCTCCGACGTCGGACTTCGTCGATCCCACGCGCTTCGACTATATCGCCGTCGTCGGCGGCCTTCTGAGCGTGGAGAACCCCGTCGATCAGCAGACCATCACCTTCCTCAAGCAGGCGGATGCCAAGAAGGTGCCGCTGATCGGCGTGTGCACCGGTACCTTCATCCTTGCCGCGGCGGGCCTGATGAAGCGGCATGAATCCTGCGTCAGCTGGCTGCATTATAAGGAGTTCCGCGAGCGGTTCCCCGACCTCAGCGTTCGCTCCGACCGGCTCTTCAATCTCGATCGCCAGCGTGGGTCCTGCGCGGGCGGCAGCAGCAGTGCCGATATGGCAGCGCTGCTGGTCAGGAAATACATCAGCCGCGATGCCGAACGGAATGCGCTTGAAGTGCTGCAGATCGAGAAGGCCCGCGCTCCGGCCGACATTCAGCCCAGGCGTCCGCTCTACGACGATTATGACGACGCCCGCGTCAAGGCGGCGATGATTACCATGGAGCAGTTCGTCGATGGCAGCATGCCGATCGAGAAGCTTGCCGCCATGGTCGGGCTATCCAGGCGGCAGCTGGAGAGGATCTTCATCGAGAAGACCGGAATGTCTCCCGCCAAGGCCTATAATCGAGTCCGCATGGAACGGGCAAAATCGATCCTTGCCCAGTCGAAGGCGCCGCTGATCGAGATCGCGCTCGATGTCGGCTTCGAAAACGCATCGCAATTCACGAGGACGTTCAAGCGCACATTCGGGCAGACACCCTCGCAGCATCGCGCGGCGGCTTTGAGAGCGCACTGAACACGAGACCGTTTCAGATATCCTCCCAGGGAAGCTGTCCAGCCGCTCCGCGCCCTTCGTCGTGACCCTGGGTTTCCAGATTGATGCTCCCGGAGCCGGCTCGTCGATCAGGCTTTCGACATTGAGCATGCGTCACCCAGGCAAGCGTCAGCCGGCAGGTCGCTGCCCTCGAGGAGGAGCTCGGCCAGCCGCTGGTCCTGCGTATCACCGGGCGATCGAGCCGACGGCTGCCTGATCGGCACTTTCCCGAGGACGGAGCCCTGGTGTGCTTCGAGACAAACGAGCTTGCCGCGGAAGATCGCTACAAAGTGATCGTGCGGTCGAGGCCAGGTGCAGCAATGCCCGCAAACTCGCCGCCGCCTGGTTGATTACAGGCCGAGCCCGGGCGTTGCCGTCCGGTGTACGCCCTTGGGAATGAAGGCGAAACGATCCGCAAGGCCGAGGAAATCAGCCGACAGGTGGATGACCGAAAGCCACATCTCCGTTCCCTGCAGGCTCGGCTCGGTACCATCGGCGAACGGGAATCCCTCGCCGTCCCGCCATCTGTCCAGCGCCCTTGCAATGAGATCACGGGCAATCGCCTCACCATCTGCCCGCCGATAATCGGTCTGTCGGGCAATCAGCAGCAGGGGATGGATCGTGTCGAGCAGGTTGCAGGCATTATGCTTCGCGCCGACGAAGCCCTTGTGGTTGCGGTAGTTGAGGTGAACCGTTTCGAGGGCGGCGTGGGGGTGCGGAATCGGAATGCCGAACTGGGCGTAAGTGCCGCGTGTCAGGCGATAAAAACCGTTCACCGGCTGGAGCCATCCCTCCAGCGCCGTCGGCTCGCCCCATAGGCCGGAGACGCTGTTGGCATTGCGGTTCAGCCACTCGAACAGCGGTTGGCGCGATTGCCGGAGGCCGAAATACCGGGCGTTGAAATACATGGCCGTGCCGATCGCGTCGACCGCGCTGCCGGCGTGCCATGCCCTTGCCAGGGCAGCGCGCTCAGCCATTCGCCCAGCTCTCCGGCATCGAGATCGACCGCCCCGACAGGATGCCGCGGATTCGAGCCGAGCAGTTCAAGCGCGTAGCCGACCGAAAGAACATTGTAGAGCGCTTTCGGATCATCCCTCAGCGACGTTCCGTGCACGCCCGTACGGTCTTCAGGAAAAAGGCCTGTGTCGCGATCCTGGAGGCCTTGTAGCCGCTCGATTGTCTCGGACGGATCGAGGCCGGGCGGCAGCTGGCCGAAACCGGCTGCGATCTCGATCGCATCACAGAGATGCCGGATCGCCGGCCTTTTGACGCCATCCGCCTCGAGCGATTCATAGGAAACCTCGGTTTTCCAGCGCGCAAGAATCTCCGGCCATTGCTCCTTCGCCTTCTGTCCGAGCCTGACCAACTGGTCTTCAATGTTTCTCGCTGTGGATTTCGGGGGCGCGCTGCCCCGACGCCGCAGCACCCGCGCAGGGACGCCGCCGGCGATCGCCATGGGGGGAATATCCCCCGTAACGACTGCCCCGGCGGCAATGACGGCGCCTTTGCCGATTGTGACGCCGTCGAGGATCACGCAATTGGCGCCGATCCAGACGTCGTCACCGATGGCGATGCCGAGGCTGATGACGCCCTGGCGGTGTATGGGGCGATCAGGATCGTCGAAGCCATGATTGAAGCCGACGATCGATGCATGCGAGGCAATGCGGACCCCATTGCCGCACGTCACCTTTCCGGAAACGCAGGCATAGGGATTGACGGAACAATCGTCGCCGAGGATGACATCGCCGCGCACGAGAGCGTGCCCCGCAATCCACGACCGCTCGCCCATCGTCAGGCTTTCGGTGAAGATCGCGGCGTTCTCCGCGACATAGGAGGTCTCTGCCAGTTCCGCGCCGCAGGACCGCCTGAGCGCGGCTTTGCGGGCGAGGTGAGTGGGATGGTCGAGGTCCGACGCGATGCGTTCCCAGGGGAGATATCGCAGCCGGCGTGGTTCGTTCTCTTCGCTCGCCGATACTTGCGGGCTGTGATCCATCGTGCTCCTCATTCTCAGATTCCGCCGTCGGCTGTTCGTCTGCCTTGGCGGTCTTGCCTGACTACATCAGATGGCGTGCTTTGTGTGAAAGCAAGACCGTCGAAGGCGCGTTCTGGGGAGGTCAGCGCGTCGCCCAGGCATAAGGGGAGGGTGTATCACGGGCGTCGTTCTGCAGCACGAATGAGGTGGTCAGCAGCGCCAGGCCGATCGTTGCCGATGAAACCAAGCGCACGCGGCAGGAAACCGAGACACGGCTGCGCGGCCCGCGAGGCAACTGCCCCAACGGCTTAGACGTTCATGATCACGAAAGACTCGAACCGAATTTGTCCCAGCCTTCCTTGATCGTTTCCATCGCGACATTTGTCGAAGTGTTGGCAACATGCGGCAGGGTCGAGATGCGTTCGCCCAGGACGCGGCGGTAGCGGCCGATATCGCGGGTGCGGATCTTCAGGAGATAGTCGAACCGGCCGGCGATCATGTGGCACTCTTCGACCTCCCTGATCTTCTTGATGGCCTCGTTGAAGCTTTTGAGCGCAGCCTCGCGGGTGTCGGAAAGTTTCACCTCGACGAAGGCAATATGGTCGAGCTGCATTTTCGCGGGGTTGAGGACGGCTTTGAAGCCTTCGATATAGCCGTCGTTGATCAGCCGCTTGAAGCGGATCTGGCAAGGCGTCTTCGAAAGCCCGACGCGCGCCGCGAGATCGGTGATCGACAACCTGCCATCCTCGGCCAGCGCCGCGAGGATCTTTCTGTCGAACTGGTCCAAATCACTATATGTGTCGGTTTCTGTGGCCATATGAACTCTTGGCGATCGGTTTATAAGTTCATACAGCTTGAAAATGGCTAAAATCAAGTGAGATCGCGATTTGCGGCTGTGATAGATTATGCGTCGGCAAATGGGAGGACGGCGTGAGCGTCTGGCGCATTGCCGGGATCGGCAGCGGTGCCGCACCACAGGGGGATCATGGATGCACGGGAAACAAATCGATGACGATCAGAAGCCGGACTTGCTCGTCCACTACAGGCCGGTGGCGATAAGAGCGGTTGCGGCCGCATTCACCCTCAAGCGCGACAAGCCGGAGGCGCGCCCGCTTCGCGAGACGGAATATTCCGGTCCGGCTTTTCTGGATGATGCACTCTGGGATGACGAGCCAGGTGTTCCATTTATCCGCTAAACAGATTTTGATTGAACAGGGACTCCCATGTTGAACGCAGCGATCGACCCCGCCTCCTCCATTGATCCCGCTGAGGGCGCGCCATTCGCCGCCTTCGCGCCGCCGATCCGGCCGCAATCCGAGCTTCGCCAGGCAATCACGGCCGCCTATCGCCGCCCGGAAACCGAATGCCTGCCGCCGCTCGTTGCCGCCGCACGCGTTTCCGAGGCGAAGCGTTATGATATCCGCAACACGGCCCGCACTCTGATCGAGGCGCTGCGTGCCAAGCACAAGGGCACCGGCGTCGAAGGGCTGGTTCAGGAATATTCGCTTTCCAGCCAGGAAGGCGTGGCGCTCATGTGCCTTGCCGAAGCACTGCTGCGCATTCCCGATACGGACACCCGCGATGCGCTGATCCGCGACAAGATCGCCGAGGGCAACTGGACCTCGCATATCGGCGGCGGCAAATCCATGTTCGTCAACGCCGCCACCTGGGGTCTCGTCGTCACCGGCAAGCTCACCTCGACGGTCAACGACCGCAGCCTGTCGGCGGCGCTGACGCGGCTGATCGCGCGCGCCGGCGAGCCGGTGATCCGTCGTGGCGTCGATATGGCGATGCGCATGATGGGCGAGCAGTTCGTCACCGGCGAAACCATTGAGGAGGCGCTGAAGCGCGCCCGGCCGCTGGAGGCCCGGGGTTTCCGCTATTCCTACGACATGCTGGGCGAGGCGGCGACGACCGCCGCCGACGCCGAGCGTTATTTCAAGGATTACGAGAAGGCGATTCATGCCATTGGCAAGGCAGCGGATGGGCGCGGCATTTATGACGGCCCCGGGATTTCGATCAAGCTTTCGGCCCTGCATCCTCGCTATGTGAGAGCGCAAGCCGGCCGGGTGATGGGCGAGTTGCTGCCGAAGGTCAAGGCGCTCGCCGCTCTCGCCAAGTCCTATGATATCGGCCTCAATATCGATGCCGAGGAAGCCGACCGGCTGGAGCTTTCGCTCGATCTTGTCGAAGAACTCTGCTTTGCTCCGGAGCTTGCCGGATGGAACGGGCTCGGCTTCGTCGTGCAGGCCTATGGCAAGCGCTGCCCCTTCGTGCTCGATTACATCATCGATCTCGCCCGCCGCTCCGGGCGCCGGATGATGGTCCGGCTCGTCAAGGGCGCCTATTGGGATGCGGAGATCAAGCGCGCTCAGCTGGATGGTCTCGACGATTTTCCGGTCTATACCCGCAAGATCTATACGGACGTCGCCTACATCGCCTGCGCGCGCAAGCTGCTTGCCGCCGCCGATGCCATCTTCCCGCAATTCGCCACCCACAATGCGCAGACGCTCGCCACGATCTATCATCTGGCAGGGCCCGACTTCGCAGTCGGCAAATACGAGTTCCAGTGCCTGCACGGCATGGGCGAACCGCTCTATGACGAGGTGGTCGGCAAGGATAAGCTCGACCGGCCCTGCCGCATCTATGCCCCCGTCGGGACGCATGAGACGCTGCTAGCCTATCTCGTCCGCCGCCTGCTCGAAAACGGCGCCAACTCCTCTTTCGTGCATCGCATTTCCGATCCCAATGTTTCGGTCGAGGCGCTGATCGCCGATCCGGCCGAGACCGTCGCGGCCATGCCCGTCGTCGGCGCCCCGCATGTGCAGATTGCCGCGCCCCAGGCGCTTTACGGCAGCGCCCGGACCAATTCGAGCGGCCTCGATCTCTCGAGCGAAGCCACGCTTTCGGATCTGGCGGAGACGCTGGCTTCCACGGCTGCGATGCCCTGGCATGCGGTTCCGATTCTCGCCGATGGCTCCACGGATGGCGTGACGCGCGATGTCCCCAATCCTGCCGATCACAGCGATGTCGTCGGCACGGTGACCGAGCTGAAGGTCGAGGAAGCCGCCCGCGTTGTTGCGATGGCAGCCGAGTATGCGCCGCAATGGGCGGCCGTGCCGCCGGCAGAGCGTGCCGCATGTCTCGATCGGGCCGCCGACATTATGCAGGCCCGTATCAAGGTGCTGATGGGCATCGTCATGCGCGAAGCCGGCAAATCCGCCGCCAACGCCGTCGGCGAAGTGCGCGAGGCGGTCGATTTCCTGCGCTATTATGCTGATCAGGCGCGCAAGACCCTCGGGCCGTCGCATCTGCCGCTCGGCCCGATCGTCTGCATCAGCCCGTGGAACTTCCCGCTGGCGATTTTCACCGGCCAGGTTGCCGCAGCCCTCGTCGCCGGCAATCCCGTGTTGGCGAAACCTGCCGGTGTGACGCCGATCATCGCTTCGGAGAGCGTCAAGATTCTCCACGAGGCCGGTGTGCCCGTCGGCGCCCTGCAATTCGTGCCCGGCAGCGGCCGCCTTGGCGCCGGCATGGTCGGGGCTCGGGAAACGGCAGGTGTCATGTTTACCGGCTCGACCGAAGTTGCCCGCATGATCCAGGCGCAGCTCGCCGAGCGCCTGTCAGCGACCGGCAAGCCGATCCCGCTGATTGCCGAAACCGGCGGCCAGAACGGCATGATCGTCGATTCGTCCGCCCTGGCCGAACAGGTCGTGGCCGACGTCGTGACATCGGCTTTCGACAGCGCCGGCCAGCGCTGCTCGGCGTTGCGCGTCCTCTGCCTGCAGGACGACGTCGCCGACCGGACGCTCGCTATGCTGAAGGGGGCTTTTCGTGAATTGACCATCGGCCGCACCGATCGCCTGAGTATCGATGTCGGGCCTGTCATCAACGACGGCGCGAAGGCGGAGATCGACCAGCATATCGAAGCGATGCGGGCCGCCGGCCGCAAGGTGGAGCAGCTGCCGCTGCCGCAAAGCGCAGCAAAAGGCACCTTCGTTCCACCGACGATCATCGAGATCAAGTCGCTGTCTGACCTGACGAGGGAGATCTTCGGTCCGGTCCTGCATGTCGTCCGCTTCAAGCGAAACGGCCTCGATCGGCTGATCGACGACATCAACGCCTCGGGTTACGGCCTGACATTCGGCCTTCACACCCGGCTTGACGAAACGATCGCCCATGTGACGAGCCGCATCAAGGCCGGCAACCTCTACGTCAACCGCAACATCATCGGCGCTGTCGTCGGCGTGCAGCCTTTCGGCGGCCGTGGCCTGTCGGGAACCGGTCCGAAGGCCGGCGGCCCGCTCTATATCGGCCGGCTGGTGCAGCGCGCCCCGGTGCCGCCGCAGCAGGATTCCGTTCATACCGACCTCGCCCTTCGCGATTACATCGTCTGGCTCGACAAGAAGGGCCTGACGGTCGAAGGGGAAGCGGCGCGCGGCTATGCGAGCCGATCGGCGCTCGGGCTCGAACGTGAGCTCACCGGCCCTGTCGGCGAGCGCAATCTCTATGCGCTCCATCCGCGCGGCCGTATCCTGCTCGTGCCGCAGACCGAAACCGGACTGCACCGCCAGATCGCCGCGGCCCTTTCCACCGGTAACCACGTCGTCATCGACGCGGGTTCGATATCGAAGCCTGTCCTGGCGGACCTTCCGGCAGCTGTGGCCGGGCGTCTTTCCTGGACATCGGATTGGGAAAAGGACGGGCCTTTCTCCGGTGCGCTCGTCGAAGGGGACCGCGACAGGGTTCTTGCCGTCAACCGGAAGATCGCCGCGCTGCCCGGCCCGCTTCTGCTGGTCCAGGCCGCGACAAGCGAGGAATTGGCGAGCGATCCCGAAGCCTACTGCCTCAACTGGCTGCTGGAAGAAGTGTCGACTTCGATCAACACAGCGGCGGCCGGCGGCAATGCGAGCCTGATGGCCATCGGCTGAGGCACGAGACGGACGCGCTGAAAACGCACCTCTTGCCGGCAAGGGTGAGAAACCGGCGGTCTGCGTGAGCAGCGCGCTCCCCGCATTCCT
This sequence comes from Rhizobium sp. NLR22b, assembly GCF_019685295.1. Classification (NCBI taxonomy): domain Bacteria; kingdom Pseudomonadati; phylum Pseudomonadota; class Alphaproteobacteria; order Hyphomicrobiales; family Rhizobiaceae; genus Rhizobium; species Rhizobium sp. NLR22b. Next base: position 57,943 of record NZ_JABDWM010000024.1, on the reverse strand, counting down.
TCTGGCAGCTCGGCCGTATCCGCCGTCTGCCGTGCTGTGCAGCCCTGCCGACACCGAAACCTTTGGTCGGTTGGCGGTTATGCCGCCGCCTCCCATCCGTCGCGGATATGACGGTACCCTTCACGATAAACCGATTCCGGTGTCTCGAAAAAGTCGCGCCAGACCTTCGTTGCGGCGGCGAGCTCCTTGAGCGCCCGACCAAAGGCTTCGATTGTCAGCCATCCGTCGTAGCCACTCGCGCGCAGTGCCCTGAACGTCTCCGCCCAGGGAATGTTGCCACGCCCTGGAACGCCGCGGTCGTTCTCCGAAATGTGGACATGCACGATGCGGTCACTGTTGCGCGTAAAAGCGCCGACAGGATCGGTTTCTTCGATATTGCTGTGAAACGTGTCGTACATGGCACGGATATTCGGATGTCCGACCGCGTCGATATGGGCCGCAAGGTCGTCCATCGTGTTGAACAGGTAACATTCGAAACGGTTCAGCGCCTCAAGTCCTATCGTAACGCCGTGCTTTGCTGCATGATCGCCAATCGCCAATTGCGAGGAAACCGAGCGCTTGAGTTCCGCCGCGCTTGGCCCGCTTCCGGAAAATTTGCCGAGCGTCGAATGCAGCGGCCCGCTCAGCATAGTCGCGCCAAGCGCATTGCTGCAGTCGATTGCCCATTTCACGTAGTCAATGCCGCGTCTGCGGGTTGCCGCGTCGGAAGCGATCAGGTTCATCCGGAGGTCGCCCATGGCGGAAACGGCGGTCCGTTCCAGACCGATCCGGTCGAGCAACGCCGCCAGCCGTCGGTAGTCGTCGGGTTTACCCGAAAAGATCGGGATCTCGACGCCATCAAAACCCGTCTCCTTGATATCGCGTAACAGTGCCTCGTGTTTTGGGCCGACAGCTGTCGTCCAGAGGAACATGCACATGCCGATCTTCATCTCTCCCCCTTGGCACTTCGCCACTGCGTTGCGGCGTCCGCGCTTATCACTTCCCAAATCTGGTCATACCAAAATGGCGGCTCTGGTCAAGCCGCTGCGCTCACCACTGGGAGCGGGGATTCCGCGCATGAGCGGGAAATACAGCGACAAACAACCGAATACGCCGACTTTCACGACATTTTGAGGCCGTCTTGCGGACGCTCGGGAATTGGGTTAGAGCTTTCAGATAACAAAAATTGGCCAAACCAGATGGCCGCCGGTAATGAGATTGGCCATCATAAGGTGACGTTTCGATGCCAAGCTGCTGTCGAGCTTGGCCGCAACAGTCTAGGAGGAACCTCATGCATCTTTCTACGCACAACTGGATGCGGGCTGAACCGCTCGCCGTCACGCTGAAACGCATCAAAAAATATGGCTACGAGAGTATCGAGATATCCGGCGAGCCGGCACAGTACGACGTGAAGGAGACGCGTGCGCTGCTGAAAGAGCATGGCATCCGCTGCTGGGGCGCTGTTACCCTGACGCTCGGCGAGCGAAATCTTGCCGCCAGGGATGAGGGCCAGCGCGCCCGGTCCGTGGACTATGTCAAGAGCGTCATCACCATGGTCAGCGAACTCGAGGGCGAGATCCTCACGCTCGTACCGGCAACAGTCGGCAAGGTGGTGCCGGATGGGACCGAGGAGGAAGAGTGGACATGGGTGGTGGACGCCACCAGGGAGTGTTTTGCTCACGCTCAAAAGAGGGGGGTGCGGATTGCCGTCGAGCCGCTCAACCGTTTCGAGACCTATTTCTTCAACCGTGCCGCCCAAGCGCTGGCGCTCGCCGATGCCGTCAGCCCTGAATGCGGAGTCTGCCTGGATGCCTTCCACCTGAACATCGAAGAGGAAGACATCTATGAGGCGATCCGGCTCGCCGGGAAACGCCTGTTCGACTTCCACGTCGCCGATAATAATCGTTTCGCCGCCGGCCTCGGCCACCTCGACTGGCCGAAGATCATCGGCACGCTCAAGGAGATCGGTTACGACGGCGCCGTCACCAACGAATTCGTCGCTCCGGTTGATCGAACGCCGGCCACCAAATATCCGGACATGGTCGAGCGCAACCCCGTCGACATCCCCCCGGAACAGCTGAAATTTATCCGGGACCACGGCTCGAGCCTGCTCACCGAGAAATTCTACGACGATCAGATGCGGATCACCGCCGAGACGATCCTGCCGCTGATCAAGTAACGAATGGAAGATATCTCCCGCGGCCCACCGCGGGCCTTGAGGAGCGGGGGCAGAGACATGCGTATCAAAAGCGTCGAGGCCTGGTGGGTCAAGATTCCCATCGAGGCGAGCCGTCAGCACCGCAGCGACTTCGGCCGCCTGATGACCTTCGACAGTGCGATCCTGCGTATCGAGACGAACGACGGCATTGTGGGCTGGGGGGAAGGTAAGAATGCCGCGGGCAGTGCCGGCAGCTATGGCACGCTGGTGCACATGATCAATCACGAGGTAGGGCCCAAGCTCATCGGCCGCGATCCTGGCGACATCTTCACCATATGGGAAATGCTCTACAACGGTGTACGCCACGAGACGGCGGCGAGTTCGGGTCACGCCATGCCCGAGATCGCGCGGCGCGGCCTTTCGGTCGCTGCGATCAGTGCGGTCGACATAGCGCTCTGGGACATCCTCGGCAAGTCGCTCGGCGTCCCAGTCTGGAAGCTGCTGGGTGGCCGCAAGGCGGACCGCTTGCCTGCCTATGCCTCGGGCGGTTGGGAGAGCACGGACCGGATCGGCGAGCAGCTCCGGTCCTATATCGCGGCAGGCGGTTTCAAGTCAGTCAAGATGCGCGTCGGCGCGATGGACGGTGCGCCGCATGTCTCGGCAGCGCGCGTGCGTGCCGCTCGCAAAGCTGTCGGCCCCGACGTCGATCTAATGGTCGATGCGCATGGCACATATACTGTTGGCGAAGCGAAGCGCTTTATCCAGATGGTTGCGGACTGCGACCTCGCCTGGTTCGAGGAGCCTGTCATAGCCGATGACAAGCCGGGCATGGCGGAGGTGCGCGCGGCCGGGAACGTGCCGATCGCTGCCGGCGAGAGCGAGGCGACGCGTTTCGCCTTCCGAGATCTTGCGATGCTCCGGGCCGCAGACATATTCCAGCCCGATCCGGCTTTCTGCGGTGGCATTACGGAAGCGATGCGCATCAGTTCGCTCGCCAGCGCCTTCAACCTCCGTTTCGCACCGCATCTTTGGGCTGGGGCGCCCTGCTTCTTTTCCGGTCTGCACGTGTGCGCGGCCTCTCCGGCAAGCTTCGTCATCGAATATTCCCTCGGCGCAAATCCGATGATCCACGATCTTGTCGAGGACGCTGTGTCTGTAAAGGACGGTATGATAGAGATCCCGGACCGACCTGGCCTGGGCTTCACGATCAATCAGAGGGTCCTGGAGACTCACGCGCAAAGACAGTGACGATGAAAGAAAACTCCCTCCTCTCCGATCTCGCAGCTTATCTTTTCTCAAACTCGAGCGACACCGGCCGCACGCCATCGGAGCGCGAGCTTGCAGAACATTTCACCGTCAGCCGGGGCCAAATTCGCGAGGCATTGGCGATCCTGGAGGCAATGCGCATCGTAGAGCGTCGAGCCAAGTCGGGCATCTATTTGACGACCACGGAGGCGAGCGTGGAGGCAATGGCGCTTTTTGCCCGCGCCGGCGTTCCCCTTGACCCCATTCTGATCTACGAGACCGTGGAGCTTCGCAAGATCCATGAGATCAAGGCCGCGGAACTCGCCTGCGGCCGGGCGACGGAGGAGAATTACAAGCGCTTGCGCGATATACTCGCTGCGTCCGAGGCGAAGCTTGCCGCGGGCGAGGGGCTGGCGCGCGAAGACCGGGATTTCCATCTGGAGATCGTTCGAGCCACCAAGAACAGCGTCTTCTATCGGGTGTGCAGCGTCTACTACGTCATGGGCGAACACCGGCTTCCTATCTATTTTGCCGATGCCGCCCGAAGCCGGCGCTCGCATGAGGAGCATATCCGCATTTACGAAGCGCTGCTTGCCCGAGACGGCAATCTCGCCCAGGCGCTGATGAGCGCGCATCTTCAAGGTGCGGAAAGCTATTGGAAGGGTCTTATCGGCGGTCCAGCGACGGCGGCCGGATAGGCGTAACCGGCGGGGAGGCCGATGAGCTTCATCTTTTCCACACATCCCCTGCACCCCGCGGCCAAGGCCGTGCTTGAGGGGGCGGGTGATCTGCGCGTAGCTTCCGCGCCCGATCCGGAAACCTTGCTGCGAGAAGGACGCGGCGCGGGTATTGTCGTCGTGCGCGCGCCGATCCCGCCGGCCTTCTTCGAGGATGCGCCAGCGCTTCGCGCGGCGATCCGCCATGGTGCGGGCCTCGACATGGTTCCAATGGAGGCGGCGACCCGCGCCGGCGTGCTTGTCGCAAACGTCCCCGCTGTCAATGCGTCGACTGTCGCCGAGCACGTATTCTTGGTGACATTGGCCCTGCTGAGACGCTTCCGCCAAATGGACCGGGAACTGCGTCAGGACGGCTGGGCGGCGGGCCGCGCCGAGTCGGATGCGGCCGTCGACCTCGGCGGCCGCACTATGGGCATCGTCGGTATGGGCAATGTCGGCAAGGCGATCTTCAAGATCGCGAAGTTCGGCTTTGGCCTGGAGGTGGTCGCAACGAGCCGGTCGCCGGAAAGCGTGCCTGCGGGCGCGCGCTTCCTGGCGATCGATGAGCTTGTTGAGCGGGCCGACATCGTCGTGCTCTGCTGCCCGTTGACGCCGGAGACGACTGGCTTGCTCAATGCCGGGCGCATCGGTCGGCTGAAGCCAGGAGCAATCCTGATCAACGTGTCACGCGGTCCCGTCATCGATGATGCGGCGCTGATCCAGGCGCTAGGCGATGGCCGAATTCGCGGAGCAGCGCTTGATGTCTTTGCAACGCAGCCATTGCCGCTCGACCATCCCTATTTCGGCTTCGCCAACGTCATCGTCACTCCGCATCTGGCTGGTCTGACGGAAGAGAGCATGATGCGCATGGGGACAGGTGCGGCCAGCGAAGCGCTGCGCGTCATCAGAGGCGACTTGCCCGTCAATTTGCGCAATCCCGAAGTGGTAGAACACTACCGCCGGCGCTTTCCGGCATAGGCCGTCCGACCGGGAACGTTGGTTGCCTGCCGCGCCACCGAGACCATTTGTATTGGGTGGATCAGGTCAGCCTGCGTGCCGCAGGCTGACCCCGCTTCCGGCGTCAAACAGGACGACCTTCTCCGGATTCCACGAAAAGCGAACCGTATCCTCGATCCGCAGCGCCGTTTGCGTCGGCACGGTCGCGTGGATAAACTTCTCGCCGGTGCGCAGTGTCACGATCTTTTCGACGCCATGGTTTTCCACGTCGTGCACCCGTGCTTCCCCCGGCGCGCCACTGTCGAGGAAGATGTCCTCCGGGCGAATGCCGAAGGTGAGCGGGCGGCCGTCCGTCGCAATTGCGTGGTCGCTGCCCAACGGCAGCCGATAGCCCTCGCTGGCCACCGCCTCGCTGCCGGCGAGCGTGCCGTTGATCAGGTTCATCGGCGGTGAACCAACGGCGCGCGCGACGAAGGTGTTGACCGGATTCCGGTAGATCTCCTGCGGTGTCCCGGTCTGCACCAGTTGACCGTTGTTCAGGACGCCGATCTTGTCGCCCATCGACATGGCCTCGATCTGGTCATGAGTGACGAAGAGGAAGGTCGCGCCGAGGTTCATCTGCAGGTTCTTCAACTCCGTGCGGAGTGCTTCGCGAAGCTTCGCGTCGAGCGCCGAAAGCGGCTCGTCCATCAGGAACACGCGCGGCTTGCGCACGATGGCACGGCCGATAGATACGCGCTGCATCTCGCCTCCCGACAGCCGGTCCGTCTTGCGGTCGAGCAGATGCTCGATGCGCAGGGTCTTCGCAACCCGAGCGACGCGTTCCTTGATTTCCTCTGGCTCAATGCGGCGGATGCGGGATTTTAATGGAAATTCCAGGTTCTCTCGGACCGTGTAGCGCGGGTAAAGCGAGTACTGCTGGAGCACCAGGGCCACGTCCCGCTCGGCGGCGCCCCAGTCGGCGACGTCGTGCCCGTCGATGTAGATCTGGCCTGCGGTGGGCTTTTCGAGCCCGGCGATCAGGCGAAGCGTCGTTGTCTTGCCGGCGCCGGTCTGCCCGAGCAGCACGAAGAACTCGCCGTCAGCGATGTCGATGTTCAGGTTTTTCAGTGCCGTGTGGCTGCCGAAAGTCTTGGTAATGCCCTTAAGTTCGATATGCGCCATCAGAGTCTGATCCCGAGCGATGAACCGGTTGCCGTATTGAAGAAATGAGCCTGGGCGGGGTCGATGCGTGCCCAGACGGCTTCGCCTGGACCGGGTACGAAACCGCTTTTGGTTCGCGCCCTGATCATTTGCTGGCCGACCTTCAGGTCAACGATATCGTGTGAGCCGAGCGGCTCGATAATATGCGCCTCGACCGGCACGAAGCCCTCACGTGCTTCCCGTGAAACGATCACGCCCTCGGGCCGAACCCCGAGTGTTAGCTGGCCGTTCGCGGCCTTCGCGTCAGAGAGACGGTTGGCCAGTGCGGCGGGGAACTCAAAGCCCGTTACGCCGTCGCCAACCTGCACGCGCGTATGGTCGCCCGTTTCGCTGACGGTTGCCGGCGCCATGTTCATCACCGGGCTTCCGACAAACTGCGCGACAAACATGTTGGCGGGTTGACCGTAAACCTCTTCCGGCGTGCCGATCTGCTGGAGGATGCCCTCGTGCATGATGACGATGCGGTCGGCGAGCGACATGGCCTCCACCTGGTCATGCGTCACGTAGATCGTGGTTGAACCTTGCTTGATGTGCAGACGCTTGATTTCCGCCCGCATCTCCTCTCTCAGCTTCGCGTCCAGCGCACCGATCGGCTCGTCCATCAGCATGGCCTTCGGCCGTCGCACCAGAGCGCGGCCGATTGCGACACGTTGCATGTCTCCTCCTGACAGTGCCGAAGGCTTGCGGGCCAGCAACTCGGTGATGCGCAGAACCGCGGCGATTTCCCGGACCGCCTTATCGACATCGGCGCGGCTCATCCGGGTGGCGCGGAGCGGGAAGGCGATGTTTTCGTAGACCGTCATGTGCGGATAGAGCGAAAAGGATTGAAACACCATCGCGATGTCCCGGCCGGATGCCTTGATATGTTGCACCGGCTTGCCGTCGATTAGGATGTCGCCTTCGTCGATCGTCTCCAGGCCGGCGACGGCGCGCAATGTCGTCGTCTTCCCGCAGCCCGATTGTCCGAGCAGCACGATGAACTCGTTATCGGCAATGGCGAGATTAAGGTCTTTGATGACCTGGACGGCACCGAAATATTTCTGAATGGCGCGAAGCTCGATCTGCGTCATGACTGGCTGCCTTCGTCTGATTGCGCGTCCCGGGGGATTTTGGTCGCCACCATGAAGGCGATCAGTCCGACCAGCGTCATCGTCATGCCGTAGCGGTGCAGGAACAGGTTCCAAGGCTGGCAGAGCGCGATAATGCCCAAGATCATCAGATACTGCGAACCGGGTTCGAGATATTTCTGGTTGAAGGCGCGCAAGGTCATTTGCGGATCGCTCCGAAGCTCATGCCGCGCAGGAGATGGTTCCTGAGCAGGAACGTGAAGATCGCGACCGGTAGCAGGAACAGGAACGTACCGGCCGCAATGACCGTCCAATCCGGCAGGCCGGAGCCGACCTGGCTCGGAATGAAGGGTGGAGCGGTTTGCGCGCGCCGGTTCGTCATGATCAGCGCAAACGCATATTCGTTCCAGGCCGTTATGAAGCAGAAGACGGCGGTCGCAGCGATGCCGGTGGCCGCTTCGGGGATGACGATCTTGAAAAACGCCTCCATCCGCGTGTAGCCATCGACGAGCGCGGCCTCCTCGTATTCCTTTGGGATCTCGTCGATGAAACCCTTCATCAGCCAGACGGAGAAGGAAAGATTGAAGGCGGTGTAGAGGATGATCAGCCCCCAATGCGTGTCGTTGAGGCCGACGGCGCGGTACATCAGGAACATCGGGATCGCCACGACGACGGGCGGCAGCATGCGCGTCGACAGGATGAAGAAGAGAAGGTCGGCCTCCCCTTTCACTCTGAAGCGCGAGAAGCCATAGGCGGTGAAGGTTCCCATGCCGACTGCCAGCACCGTGGACGTGATCGCGACGATCAGCGAGTTCATGAAGCGGTTCGGATAGCCGGATGGCTGCACCTCGCCGCGGCCGGAACGGACGATTTTCTCACCACCGTCGAACACCATCCGCTCCCACCAGGGGGCGGCGGCATATTCTTCGGGGGTCGGCACGCCACGCAGCTGCGAGCGCTTGGTGAAGAGCTTCACGAAAGGCGAGAGCTCCGGCTCGAAGAGCACTGTCGGTGGTATGGTGGTGGCGAGGTTGCGGGGCTTGAAGGCCGTCGAGGTGATCCAGTAGATCGGCGCCAGGAAGATCAGCGTAATGACAAGTACGGCGGCGATTGCCACCCGGTTCAGCGCGCGTTCGGAGCGGGTTTGAACGGCGGCCATCTCAGCGTTCCTTCACTTTGTTGAGGTACTTGACGTAGATATTGGTGATGGCGAGGATCATGATGAGAACGATGTAGGCGAGTGCGCAGGAGCGCCCGGTCTGCCACTCCTGGAAGGCCATTTTATAGAGCCGGATGGAGATCACCTCAGTCGTCGGCTGGCTGGTCAGGATGTAGGCGAGGTCGAAGGTCTTGAAGGCTTCCATCGTACGGAAGATGATTGCGATCATCAGGATCGGCGCCACAAGCGGCAGCGTGATGCGGAAGAAGGTATAGAACGGTCCTGCCCGGTCGATCGCCGCTGCCTCGTAGAGATGCTTTGGCACGGCCGAAAGGCCGGCGAGCGACAGCAGCATCACGAAGGGCGACCACATCCAGATGTCAGTGATGGCAACCGCATAAAGCGCCACATCCGGATTCGACAGCCACTCGAAGGAGCCGAGACCGAGCGTGTAGTTTATGATGCCAAACGAGGGATCGTAGAGCAGCTTCCAGAACAGACCGACCACTGCCATCGATAGCATCATCGGCAGTAGCAGCAGTGTCGTCAGGAGACCCTTCAGCGGAATATCGCGGTTGAGCAACATGGCCGTGCCGAAGCCGACGATCACCTGTCCCGTAACAGAGACGATCACATATTTTGCGGTGATGGCGAAATTCGACCAGATGAACGGGTCGTTCAGCAGTTCGCGGTAGTTCTGCAGGCCGACGAAGTTGGCTGGTGCGTTCGACGAGGCGCGAAAGTCGGTGAAGGAATAGCCGAGCGAATAGATCAGCGGAAAGATGTTGAAGACGATCAGAAACAGGATCGTCGGGATGATGAACAGATTGCGAATGTGAATGTCGCTCATGCCGCGGGATGCGGCACGCGATTTCGTGTCCAGCGATATCATGACTGCGGTGGCCAATCCTCTCCTCCTCCGAGAGTTCGGCGCCTGATGCCGGAAGGCATCACGATGCGCGAAGTGAATGCCGGGCGCCGCGCCCTCTCGAACCGCGCCCCTGGGCGCGAGATGCAGAATGAAACTGGAGGGGCGGCCAGGCCCCTCCGCTGATCGCGTCTGCTATTTGTTGCGTCCGTATTTCTTGAACGTCGCATTCCAGTCCGCTGCCAGAGCGTCGAGCGCTTCCTTCGCCGTGCCTTGGCCGGCCGTGACGAAGGGGTAAATGCGTTGGTTCGCCTGGATCAGCAGCTCGGCGTATTCAGGCGTTGCCCAGAAGTCCTTGACCTTGAACATGGTCTCGTAGAAGGCCTTGTTATAGGGCGTCGCGTTCTGAAATTCCGGGGATTCGAGCACCTTGGCGCTTGCCGTGTAGCCACCGAGTTCAGCCCAGCGCTTCTGGGTCTCGTCCTTGATGAACCATTCGAGGAATTTCATCGCCTCTTCCTGGTTCTTTGAGTAGGAGATGACCGATATGCCTTGTCCGCCGAGTGCTGCGAACTGCTCGCCATTCGGGCCTGCCGGATTGGCAAAGAATCCGGTAACCTTGGCATTCGGGTTCGAGGCCTCATTCACTAGAGCCGGGAAGAAGGCGAAATAATTCATGCTCATCGCGGCCAAGTTTTCGGTGATCGCCTGGTTGTTCTCGACGAAGAAGGACTTGGCCCAGCCTGGAGGCGTAAAGCCGTAGAGCTCGCGATAAAGTTCGAGCGCTTTGACGTTCTTCTCCGAGTTGATGATGCCGTCGACCTTGTAGTTCTGGTAATCGCCGAGTTCGCCTCCAAACGAGAAGATCGCGTTTTCGACCCCCATGACGAGCCCGTCGTAAGAATTGTCGGTGTAGATGGCGATGCCGTAGCGCTTCTGGTCTGGACGGTGGAAGAACTCGGCGATGTCGCGCATCTGGGCCCAGGTCTTTGGCGGGGCGAGATCGTAGCCGTATTTCGCCTTGAATGCCTCCATCTCCTTGGGGTCTTCGAACCAGTCCTTGCGGTAGGACCAGCCGACGGCGTCACCCTCTGCAGGAATTGACCAGTACTTCTTCGAGTTTGCCGGATACTCGGAGTAGTATTTCACCGTTGCCGGAGCCATCACCTGAGTCAGATTGTGCTTGGTGAAAAAATCGGTCAGATCGACGTAATGTCCTGCTTCCGACGCCGCCCCGATCCACTGGCTGTCGCCGACGACCAGGTCATAGGCTGAGCCCTTTGCATTGAATTCGGTGAAGGCCTTGGTCTGAAAGTCGGCCCATGGGGTGGTCTCGACAGTGACCTTGACGCCCGTTTCAGCCTCGTATTCGTTTGCAAGTTCCTGAAGGTAATTTGCCGGGTCCCACTCGGCCCAGAAAATCGTCAGTTCCTGGGCCTGTGCGGACGTTCCGCAGGCCCACATCAATCCGACACCGGCAACGAGACCGGTCATAGTTTTGCGCATAACGTTTCCTCCCATTTATGCACCTTCCCGCGTCGTCGCGGGCCTCCCGATCCGGCTTCTTGATCCTTCTGGGTTGATTTCGTGCTTGAGTCCTCCCCGACCCCAGCGCGTTTCAGATCTCAAGCCTGAATATTATTCCAATGATCTGGTAGTACCAAACTCCATTACCGTCAAGAGCGACCCACGGAGAGCTTTCATCTTCGGTTCTTCTTCCAGACTTCTGGATATATTCCCGTAGCCGCGGCTTACCTAAGCAGTCTTGTCGGGCGGCCTCAAATTCCTTGTCGCAAATCCCGGCCATGATGTAGGACATGTTACTTCATCTGGTCGAACCAGTTGGCGGGCTGCGATGTCATGCACTACCCTCCGCCTGCCGTAGTGCGCTGTCGACGAGCGCCTTGGCGGCCCACTCGGCAACAGATTGCGCGCCTTCGGAGGTCAGGCCCCAGATATCCTTCAACACGATCAGCACCTCGACGCCGAAGACAAGCGAAAGCGCCTGCGCAAGGCGCTCCCGGGACTCCGCTGGCACGCTGCCCTGCAGGGGCGCCGTCACGCACTTCAGCAGGTCGACACGGTGGCCGCGCTTGAATAGCGGTTCGTTGCCGAGCGTGCCCGCCTGGCGCTGCGCCCACTGGTCCAGCGAAAGTTTCAGCGCCGCCTTGAAGGTGGCCTCGAACTCGTCGATCCGCGGCATCGCGGTCGCCAAAAGGTCGGCAACGCGGGTGCGTGCATCCGGACTGTCGGACGACCAGCCGAGTATTGGTCCCAGAGCCTCATCCACCACGGCATGCACGAGCGCGGCCTGGCTCGGAAAGTAACGGTAGGCGGTCGCCCGCGAGACTTCAGCAGCCTCGGCCACTTCGCTGACCGAGGGCGTAATGCCGGACTGCATGAGCCGCGTTGCTGTTTCGAGCATCAGTTTTCGCGTGCGGGCACGCGGGCCTCGCTCGGTCCTGGCTGTTTCATTCTGTTGACGTGAGACATCCATATCTTTATGATACGCGCGTCTCACAAATTTGCAAGGGCCATCGCTTGCTCCGAACGTGGGATATGCTGGGAGGAAACCCGCCCGGTTGCGGAGGGGAAATGAAGCAGATCTACGTGGTTGGCACGGCTGACACGAAGGGCGAGGAGCTTGATTATCTCGCCGCTTGCATCGAGGCGTCGGGCGGGGCGGTTACCCGCGTCGACGTCGGCATCCGTGAGCCTCGGACCACCGTCGACGTGGCGGCTGACACGGTTGCCGCTTGCCATCCCGAGGGTGCTGGAGCCGTCCTTTCCTGCGAAGACCGCGGAAGGGCGGTCGAAGCGATGGGCATTGCCTTCGCGCGCTTCCTGGTGGCGCGCCAGGACATCGCCGGCATCATCGGTATCGGCGGAGGCGGGGGCACCTCGATTATTACTGCGGGCATGCGCCAATTGCGGCTCGGCCTGCCAAAGATCATGGTATCGACGCTCGTCTCCGGCAATGTTGCTCCCTATGTCGATGTTTCCGACATCGTGATGATGCCTTCGGTCACGGACATGGCTGGCCTGAACCGGCTTAGCCGGGTCATCCTTCACAACGCTGCCCAGGCGATTACGGCGATGTCCAGCCGGCCGGCTGAGGTGACGGCATCGAAGCCGGCGCTCGGGCTCACCATGTTCGGCGTGACCACACCTGCCGTATCCGCCATGGTCGAGCGCCTCCGGCCGGACTATGACTGCCTGGTATTCCACGCGACCGGAACGGGCGGGCGCGCGATGGAGAAGCTTGCCGACAGCGGCCTGATCTCAGGCGTGCTCGACATCACGACCACCGAGGTCTGCGACCTGCTTTTCGGGGGTGTTTTGCCGGCCACCTCCGACCGTTTCGACGCGATTGCCCACACGGGTCTGCCCTATGTCGGCTCGGTCGGCGCGCTTGATATGGTGAACTTCTGGGCGCCGGATACCGTCCCCGAACGCTATGCCGGCCGGCTGTTCTACCGCCACAATCCAAACGTCACCTTGATGCGCACGACCTCGGCAGAATGCGCTGAGATCGGCCGCTGGATCGGCGACAAGCTCAATCTTTGCCACGGCCCCGTGCGCTTCCTCATTCCCGAGAAGGGTGTCTCGGCCCTCGACATTGAAGGCGGTGCGTTCTTCGACCCAGAAGCCGACGCCGCGCTTTTTGCCGCGCTCGAGGCGACGGTGAAGCCGACGGCGTCGCGACGTATTGTTCGATTGCCGCTCCATATCAACGATCCGGATTTCGCAGAAGCCGCCGTCGCCGCCTTTCGTGACATTGCCAAACCGTGAGAGACAAAATCGATGCCAGCCATACCCCGCAAGACCATCCTCGAAAAATTTCACGGCATGATCGCAGCCGGCGTGCCGATCGTCGGCGGTGGTGCCGGCACCGGCATCTCCGCCAAGGCCGAGGAGGCAGGCGGCATCGACCTCATCATTATCTACAATTCCGGGCGCTACCGCATGGCGGGGCGCGGCTCGGCGGCAGGACTGCTGGCCTACGGCAACGCCAACGAGATCGTGAAGGAGATGGCGCTCGAAGTGTTGCCGGTCGTGAAAAAGACGCCGGTGCTCGCCGGCGTCAATGGCACGGACCCCTTCGTGCTGATGCCGCGCTTCCTTGCCGAGCTGAAGGCGATGGGCTTTTCAGGTGTGCAGAACTTCCCCACGATTGGCCTCTTCGACGGCAGGATGCGGCAGAGTTTCGAGGAGACGGGTATGAGCTACAATCTGGAGGTCGAGATGATAGCCACCGCCCATGGGCTCGATCTGCTGACCACGCCCTATGTTTTCAACGAGAGCGAGGCTATCGCCATGACCGGCGCCGGCGCCGATATTGTCGTGGCGCATATGGGGGTGACGACCGGCGGCACGATCGGCGCCACATCCGGCAAGTCGCTCGATGACTGCATCGACGAGATCACCGCGATCGCCAAGGCGGCGCGGTCGGTGCGCGACGACGTCATCGTGCTCTGTCACGGTGGTCCCATCTCCATGCCGGAGGATGCGCGTTACGTTCTCGAGCGTTGTGCTGGCTGCCATGGTTTTTACGGCGCAAGCTCGATGGAGCGACTGCCGGCCGAGGCGGCAATCCGCAAGCAGACGGAAGATTTCAAGGCGCTCGCTGTCGGCGCGGTCGTCTGAGGAAGGTCATGGAGGAGGCCGTTTCATGGTAAAGGACAACTACTTTGTCTATCCGCAGGATGTAAGCGCCTTCGGTTTCGACTGGGGCAAGCTGTCGCTGACCGTGGCGCCCGAAGTCAATGGCGCCAGTCGTTTTTCCGGCGGGGTAGTCGAACTGCCAAGCGGCGAGGGCCACTCACGTCACAATCATCCGGGTGCAGAGGAAATCATCTTCGTAATATCCGGCGAGGGCGAGCAGATGGTCGAGGACGAGAACGCAAATCCGGTGACGCGCAAGGTCGCCAGCGGCTGCACGATCTATATTCCCGAAAGTCGCTTTCATTCGACGAAGAACACCGGTGGCGGGCCGATGCTCCTGTTCGTCGTCTACTCACCGGCGGGGCCGGAGCTTGCGCTTCGCGATTTGCCGGACTTCCGCCTGCTGCCGCAGGACATCTGAGGCGGGCATCCATTTTGTGGGAGGAAAGACAATGAACGACAATGCAGGGCAGACAGGGCAGGCCGCCGTGGCGCCGTTCGATACGGCCAAGCTCGACCGCCTCATGGAGGAGGCCGGTATCGACGTCCTGATCGCCACTTCCAAACACAACACGCAATATCTGCTGGGCGGATACAAGTTCATCTTCTTCGCAGCCATGGATGCGATCGGGCATAGCCGGTACCTGCCGATGGTGATCTATGAGAAAGGTGCGCCCGATCACTCCGCCTATGTGGGGAACCGCATGGAGGGCGCAGAGCATCAGAACAATCCATTCTGGACGTCCGCAGTGCATACGGCGAGCTGGGGCACCCAGGATGCGGCCGGGCTCGCTGTCGAGCACCTGAAGAAAATCGGCAAGGCCGGCGGACGCATCGGTGTCGAGCCTGCCTTTCTGCCTTCCGACGCCCGTGATCTTCTTGCCTCTCGGCTGGATAGTGCGCGGTTTGTCGATGCCACACATGTGTTGGAGCGGCTGAGGGCGGTTAAGACGCCAGATGAACTGGCAAAGCTCAAACGCGCCTCCGAACTGATTACCGACTCGATGCTGGCGACAATCGCCGCCGCCCGCGCCGGCTCGACGAAACTGGAGATCATCGAGCAGCTGCGCAGGGAGGAAACCAACCGGGGACTGCACTTCGAATATTGCCTGCTCACGCTCGGCGCCAGCCACAATCGCGCGGGCTCGCCGCAGGCCTGGGCTGAGGGCGAGGTCCTGTCGATTGATTCCGGCGGCAACTATCACGGATACATCGGCGACCTCTGCCGCATGGGTGTGCTCGGCGAGCCGGATGCGGAGCTGGAGGATCTTCTGGCTGAAGTCGAAAGCATACAGCAGGCGGCCTTCGCCAAGGTCAGGGCAGGGGTTGTGGGCAGTGAAATGATCGCGGCGGCGGAAGCCGAGCTCAAGGCCTCGCCATCGGCGGGCTTCACCGACTTCTTCTGCCATGGCATGGGCCTCATCACGCACGAAGCGCCGTTCCTCATGACGAACCACCCCGTCGCCTATGAGGGCATCGATGCCGACAAGCCGCTGGAAGCCGGCAGTGTGATCTCGGTCGAGACGACGATGCTTCATCCGAAGCGCGGTTTCATCAAGCTGGAGGATACGCTCGCGATCACCGACGGGGGCTATGAAATGTTCGGCGAACGTGGCCGTGGCTGGAACCGCGGCGGAGTGTGACTGGAGGCCGGCACAATCAGATGCCCGGCAGACTTCACTACCGGGCATTTTGTCCGGGCGCCGTGGTCTCAGGTGTGGCGGATCTCCGTTCCCAGCACCTTCAGGCATTCGCGCATGAAGGCGGCGAGCGCCGTCCAACCCTTGGCCGAGACCATCGTCCCATCGACATAGGCTTCAGTGGGCGAGAGGTCGATGTAGGTTCCGCCCGCCAGCGTGACCTCAGGTTCGCAGGCCCCGAGCGCACCCACCTTCTTGCCGCGAACGACACCGTCGACTGCGATCAGGATCTGGACCCCGTGGCAGATGGTGAAAATCGGCTTCCGCTGCTCGTGGAAGTGACGCACCATTGCCTGCACCCGTTTGTCGGTGCGGATATATTCGGGCCCGCGCCCGCCGGCGCAGTAAACGGCATGATACTGATCGAGCTGGTCTTCCGCTTCGGAAAACGTCTTGTTGATGGTGACATTGTGCCCGAGTTTCTCGGTGTAGGTCTGATCTCCCTCGAAATCGTGCAGCGACGTCCTGAGAATATCGCCCGCCCTCTTGTCCGGGCACACCACGTGCACCGTGTGCCCGACCGCCTCCATCGCCTGCTGGAAGACGAAGATTTCGTACTCCTCGGTGAAATCGCCAGTGAGCATCAGGATTTTCTTGCCTGCCATGGGTTCTCCTCCTCGTTGTCACAGGCACGCTCTTGCCTGCGGGGTTGAATCAGATGTCGTCGAACGCCGGCAACAGCCGGTCTCGCGAACGTTCAATGTGGATGCGCATTGCGTTCTCAGCAGCGCGGGGGTCGCGCGCCGCGAAGGCGTCGAGTAGCGTCTGATGCTCGCCGAGTGCCTCCTCCGTGACGCGGCGATGAAACATCAGGCGGAAAATGTGGAAATGCGTGTGCTGGAATGCCAGCATTTCTCGGATCAACTCGTTACCGGCAAACTCCATGATGCGGTCGTGGAAAATAGCGTCCTTGCGGGCGAAGGCCGAATAGTTCGCCCGCTCGTCCCTATCGTCGCGACGTGTCATCACGCCTGCGGCGTCCGTGAGGATGGCCAGTTTTTCGTCGTTCATCGCCTGAGCCGCCTTCGCAGCGCCGGCAGGTTCCAGCAGCAGACGAAGTTCATAGAGTTCATCGAAGCGGTGGCGCGTAATCTGGGGCGCAGCGCGGTAGCCGACGAGATGCTGCTTGACGACGAGGCCTTCGCCCTCAAGCCGACCGAGAGCTTCGCGGATCGGAGTGTGGGAGACGTTGAACTCCCTGACCAGGTTGTCGACCGTAATGCGCTCTCCGGGGGCGATCTTCAGCGACATGAGCTGGTTGAAGATTGCCTCGTAGACGTCGACAGCTAAGCCGTTGGCGCGCTGGATCTGGGCCGTTCCCGTTGAGGGTTCTCTAAGTCTCGTCGAAATCATCTGATGCCTTGCCTCTTGACAGGTTCAATCGCTAGCACGATGCTGCGTGTAAGACAATCCTATATCCTATACGATTTAATATAGGGGACAAATCATGCGCGTTTCCGAAGCGGCAGCCCTTGCGCTTGCCACCCGCCTGCTCGAAGAGCATGGCGCACCGCGTGACCATGCGGCGCTGCAGGCTCGCGTCCTGGTGACGGCCGAGATGAAGGGGCACCCCTCGCATGGCCTGTGCCGGCTCTCGCGCCTCGTCGAAAGGATCAAGCGCGGTGTCATCGACCCACAGACGAAGGGAACGCAGCGCTGGCGGGCGGATGCAGTGCTGGAGGTCGAGGGATCGGCGGGACTTGGCCCCATCGTCGCCATGGCCGCGATCGAGCGGTTGGCGCCTCATATTCCTGATCTTGGCATCGGCCTGGTCGCCGTGCGCAATGCGAACCATCTCGGCATGCTCGCGCATTATGTTGAGGCCGTTGCTGCGATGGGTTTGGTCTGCATCGCGCTATCGTCCAGTGAGGCGCTGGTCCATCCATTCGGCGGTACACGGGCAATGCTTGGCACCAACCCCATCGCCATTGGCGTTCCGACCGCCGAAGACCCACTTGTGCTTGACCTTGCCACCAGCATCGTGCCGATGGGCAGGATCCATCATCACGCGGCGACCGGCAGACCCATTCCCGAGGGATGGGCGCGCGATGCGGCCGGCAGGCCGACGACAGATCCGAAGCGTGCCAAGGCCGGCGCGATTGCACCCTTCGGCGATGCAAAAGGCTATGGCCTCGGCATTGCCCTCGAGCTGCTGGTGGCGGCTCTTGCAGGCTCCGCGCTCGCACCCGAGGTGCACGGCACGCTCGACAGCCAGTCGCCATGCAACAAGGGCGACGTCTTCATTCTGATCGAGCCCAGTCTGGCGCCGGGTCTTCCGACGCGGCTGTCGGCCTATCTCGCTGCGGTGCGCGCCTCACCATCCGAGATGGCCGGCGAACCGGTTCGCGTCCCCGGGGATCGTGCGCGTCAGCGGCGTGCGGCCGCCAGCCGCAATGGTTTTGAGATCGACCAGCGCCTTTGGGACGACCTAAACGCGCTTTCCCCCTCCCGTATCCTGGCCTTCGAGGGACAAAGATCATGAGCCTGTTTGCCGCCTTGAGGCTGCCGCGGGAAATCCTGTTTGGTGTCGGCCAGCGTCATGCACTACCGAGCGTCGCCAGCAAGACCGGACGGCGCGCTCTCGTCTGCACGGACGCGCGTTTTGCCGCAACGCCCGTCTTCGCGGAAATGATCGCTGCCGTCAAAGCGGCCGGCATTGGCGTCGTAGTGCATGACCAGACGCTGCCGGACGTGCCGCGCGATACCGTAGCTATCTGCGTTGAAGCCGCGCGCGGCTTCGAACCAGATATGGTGATCGGGATTGGCGGTGGCAGTTGCCTCGATATGGCGAAATGCGCCTCGCTCCTGCTCGCTCATGGCGGCGCGCTCACCGATTATTATGGTGAGTTCAAGGTGCCTGCACCGGTCCTGCCGGTCATTGCTGTGCCGACCACGGCCGGCACCGGCTCCGAGGTAACGCCGGTTGCGGTTGTTTCCGATTCCGACCGTATCCTGAAGGTTGGAATTTCCAGCCCATATCTCATCGCCGCAGCGGCGATCTGTGATCCCGAACTCACCTTGTCCTGCCCGCCTGGGCTGACGGCGATTGCCGGTGCCGATGCGCTGACGCATGCCATCGAGGCGTTCACGGCGATGCGCCGCCCCGGCGATGCGGAGCTTGCGCAGCAGCATGTCTTCGTCGGCAAAAGCGATCTCACCGACCAGTTCGCTCTGCATGCCATCCGGCTCCTCAGCCGGAGCCTGGAAAAGGCCTTTGCCGACGGTTCGGACGTCGATGCGCGCGCCGATGTGATGATGGGCGCGCTTGCAGCCGGCTGCGCCTTCGGAACCGCGGGCACTGCCGCAGCCCACGCGGTGCAATATCCGGTCGGCGCCCTGACGCATACGCCGCATGGACTCGGGGTAGCGACCATGCTTCCCTATGTGATGGCATTTAATCGCCGCGTCGCCGTCGCGGAAATTGCCGCGGTCGGTAAAGCGCTCGGCCTCGATCCCAATGGAATAGAGAAGGACGAGACAGTTGCCGATGCCGCAATCGCCGAGGTGAGCCGCCTCTTTGCGGCGATCGGCATTGCGCCGACGCTCGCCGGACTCGGCCTTCCCGAAGACCGGATCGACTGGGCGGCCGGGGAGGCCCTCGGAATCGGCCGGCTGATCAAGAATAACCCACGCCCCCTCGATTCGGCCGCCATGCGCGGCCTGGTTCGGGCCGCCTATGACGGCGACCTGGCCGCTTCCGCCCTCTGACCTCGGAAATCATCATGAACGTCAACCAGCTTTCTCTCCACCCCGACGATGATACCTTCGGGCTCAGCTCGTTTTCCCGTGGTCTCTATATAGGCGGCGCCTGGCGGCCTGCGGCAGGCGAAGGTCGGATCCAGGTGATCGATCCGTCGACCGAGGTGGTCATTGCCGCCGTGCCGGATGCGACGCTTGCGGATGCGGCAGCGGCCGTGGAGGCTGCGGCGAGCGCCGCGGAAAGCTGGCGCGAGACTCCGCCGAGAAAGCGTTCCGAGATCCTGCGCCGCTGCTTCGAACTTATGGTGGAGCGCTCCGAAACGCTCGCGAGACTCATTTCGCTCGAGAACGGAAAGGCTTTGCGCGATGCGCGCGGCGAGGTGGCCTATGCGGCGGAATTCTTCCGATGGAACGCTGAGGAGGCGGTGCGGATCTCAGGTGAATTCGGCATCGCCCCGGCCGGCGGAAACCGGATCGTCGTCGATTACCAGGCTATCGGCATCTGCGTACTCATTACACCCTGGAATTTCCCGGCCGCGATGGCGACCCGCAAGATTGCGCCAGCCCTTGCCGCAGGCTGCACCGTCATCCTCAAGCCGGCGAGCGAGACGCCGTTGACGGCCTATGCGCTTGCTGCTCTCTACGAGGAGGCTGGCGTGCCGCCGGGCGTGGTGAACGTGATGACAACATCGACGCCGAGCCCCGTCATCGCCGCTATGCTGGCTGACCCCCGTGTGCGAAAGCTTTCCTTTACAGGCTCGACGGGTGTCGGGCGCACGCTGCTGGCGGAAGCAGCAAAAAATGTCATCTCCTGCTCCATGGAGCTCGGCGGCAACGCGCCATTCATCGTTTTCGACGACGCCGACGTTGATGCTGCGATCGAGGGTCTGATGGTTGCGAAAATGCGCAATGCCGGTGAGGCGTGCACCGCTGCGAACCGGATCTATGTCCAGTCCGCTATCCACGATGCCTTCGCGGAAAAATTTACCCGGCGCATGGCCGCCCTCGAGATCGGCCCAGGTGTAGATCCGGATACCGAATGCGGTCCGATGATCACACGCAAGGCAGTGGAGAAGATCGACCGTCTGGTTACGGACGCCATTTCAAAGGGGGCGCGCGCGCTCTGCGGCGGACGAACATTGGCAGGGCCGGGCTTCTTCTATCCGCCGACGGTGCTCGTCGACGTCTCGCCGGCCTCAGACATGGGGTGTGAAGAGATTTTCGGTCCCGTCGCGCCGCTCTATCGTTTCGACAGCGAGGCAGAGGTCATAGCTGCGGCCAATGATACCGAGTACGGCCTCGCCGCCTACATCTATACCCGCGACATCAGCCGTGGCATGCGCGTCGCTTCGAAGGTCGAGGCGGGCATGATCGCTCTCAATCGTGGACTGGTCTCCGATCCCGCTGCCCCCTTTGGCGGTGTGAAGCAGAGCGGCCTCGGACGTGAAGGAGGGCAGCATCACGGTATCGCAGAGTTCATGGAAGCCAAGTACATTGCCACCAGCTTCTGAGGAGGAGCGCGTGACCGCCGATCCGTTCCGCATTCGTGATCATGTCTCAGATTTCGACGAGATCGTCGCCGATCTCCGTGCCCGCAGCCTTGCAACGCGGCGCACCGTGACCATGGAGGCCAACATCGCTTACGGGGCTGGGCCAGGCGAGACGCTCGATATCTTCGTGCCGAATGATGCCGACCCTGACATGCCGATACACATGTTCATCCATGGTGGCTATTGGCGAATGTTTTCCAAGGAGGATTATTCCTGCGTCGCTGAGACGATCACAGGCGCCGGCGCGGTCGCAGCCATCGTCGATTATTCGTTGATGCCCGGCGCGAGAATGGACGTTCTGGTTGGTCAGGTCCTGAAAGCCAAGGCTTTCCTGCTGGCCCATGCCGATCGTTTTGGCGCCACACCGCACCGATTCTCCGTCAGCGGTCACTCCGCCGGTGCACATCTGGCAACCTTTCTCTTCCACCGGTCTCCTTCGCCTTCGCGCGTCGTTGCCGCTTTCCTGCTCGGCGGGCTCTACGACCTCGAGCCCCTGCAGACCTCCTTCCTGCGTGACGAGATCGCCTTGAGCGACGAGGAGGTGAGACGGTTTACGCCCATGCGTCACGAGCACGATCCTGCAACGCGCGTCGCTATCATGGCCGGCGAACAGGAAACTGATCCGTTTAAAATTCAGGCAAATGCGTTCAGAAAGATTCTTGCCGCCCAAGGGCTTGATGTGTGGGCATCGCTCGCCGCAGACGGGAACCACATGAGCACGGTACGCGACCTCGCCGTCGCTGGCACACCTGTGGCGGCAGCGTTGCGCGCCGCAATTGCCAATATGCCGGTGAGGAACTGAAGCGACCAACGTTCCCCTACCGCCGTTTGTCGCGATGGTGGCAGTCGAAGAGTGTGCATTGTCATGATCGGACCAATTTGTAGCGACCGGCGCGTTGAAGACAAAATGCCGTGCCCGCTGCGCCGGCGGCAAACAGGGGCTTGTCAGGACTTGAAGATCGTAGGGGTTTTTCTTCACCATCTCCTACGCGCCGGATAACTCGACACCATTGACCATTTTTTTAAGAGTTATGCCTATCGTGATGGCCTCGGACGCGGCCGCCGCCAATTGAGACAATGGTCAGTTTGCACGCAGGAGTGCTGTTGCATGCCGGAGCCGGAGAAAGAGCCGAATTTCCTGGGCAGGGGCGAACATTTCATGTCGTTGATTGATCGACTGTTGCAGCGCATGCGGATCGTGACGAAGGTTCTCTTCTTCGTCGTCCCTCTGATCGTCCTCATAGCGGGCATCGGGCTTTTCGGCTATTTCACCGCCGGCACGCTCAAGGGCCAGATGACCCTGACGCGGCAGACGATCGACGCGCTTTCCAGTTTCCAGCAGCTGCGATCCTCGCTGACGGCCTTTACCGATCTTCCGACGGCGGCCACGCGCGACCGGCTGATCGCCAGCATCTCCGATCAGGAGAAAGGCGCTACGACGCTCGATGCGATGTTGATCGATCCGTCCCAGAAGCAGCAGATCTCGGCGGTGCGCGACCTCGGCGGCAGGATGCAGGGTAGTGCGGACGCGCTTTGGGCCGTGGCTCAGGAGCGGACGAATACCGAACAGGCGATCGATGCGGCCGTGGCGCAGCTTTTCAAGGAGAGCCAGACCGCCCGCAAGCAGCTCGACGTCCTTCAGGATCAGGCGAACGGAAAGGAAGCCTTCGTCCGGGCGCTTCTCCTCGATGCCTCCGCCTACAAGAACATCGCCCAGCGCATTGTGAAATTGCGCAAGGCGACCGCGCAGGCGGCTGCCCCCGCGGATGTCGCCGGCGCTCTTGGCAGCCTTCTGCCGCCGCTCGTCAAGGAGGTCGGCGGGAGCGCCGCAGTCGCTTCCGACAAGGCTCAAAGCCAGATTGCCGCGCTGAAGCCGGTATTGGACAAACTCGCCGCGATGGCCAAGGACAGCGCCAACCTGACGCTTGTGGGCTATGCTCCCGTCGACCAGGATCTGCAGGGCTTTGAAGAGAAGTTCGTAAAGCTCGCCTCAGGAAATGCGGATACCGCTATCGAGCGTTTTGTCGGCATGGATGCGAATATCGGCACGCTGCGCTCCATGGTGGCGATCGTCAGTGCCGCGTTCAAATCGATCGACGATCTGCGCCTGCACCTGAGTGAATTGAACAGACGGGTCGATGCCGAAGCGCGGGACGCCGTTCTCGCCGATCTCAAGGGGCTGCGCGAAAGCGCTGGACAGCTCGTGCCCTTGAGCGGCAAAAACGCCGCCTTGCAGGAACTTGCGAAGAAGATAGAGCCATCCCTCGCCACGATCGAGAAGGACACGTCGCTGCTGATATCGGTCGCAGATCGGTGGCGGGCAGAGAGGGGGACGGCGACCGAACTCGTGGCATCGGCAAGCCATACTCTGGAGCAATTCGTCAGCACGGCGCAGGAAAGCGGCAAGGACATCAGCCAGCGCTCGGCCACCATGTCGCTCTCGGCAATGATCGCGGGCACGGTGCTTGCGATCATCGGCGGCCTGATGCTGATCGAAACGCTGCGCGGACCGCTGAAGCGGATCACCCAGACGATGACGAGACTTGCCGCCGGCGATCTCGACGTTCCGATCGGCGACGGCAAGCGCGGCGACGAAATCGGTGATATGATCCGGTCCGTGACCGTGTTCCGCGACCAGGCGCTTGAAAAGACCAGGCTCGAAGAGGTGGCTGAGGCTAACAGGGCGCGGGACGAACACGAGCAGGCCCGCCGCGCAGCCGAGCAGGCGCGCATCGAGGCCGAGCAGAGCGAGGCTCTGGACGCCTTGTCCGACATGCTCGGCAAACTCGCCGACGGCAATCTCGCAGCCGTGATGAGCGAGGAACTGGCCGCCGATTATGTTGCGATGGCCAGGACCTACAACCAGGCGATCGATGCGCTTCGCCGCACGCTCGCCGAGGTCCGCAACACCACCTACGAAATCGCCGAGGGCAGCACCAATCTTTCGGGTGCGGCCGACGATTTGGCGCGGCGCACGGAACAACAGGCGGCCGCTCTCGAAGACAGTTCACGCGTGCTTGGCGAACTCACAGCCAGCGTTCGCACGACAGCGGAAAACGCGCACCAGACATCGGTTTCCGTCGCGGAGGCGCATCGGCAGGCGGAGCATTCCGCGGCTGTCGTCGCCAAGGCCGTTGACGCGATGGACGCGATCAATCGTTCGTCGGACAAGGTCTCCAGCATTATCGGCGTGATCGACGAGATTGCCTTCCAGACCAATCTTCTCGCACTCAATGCCGGCGTCGAGGCGGCGCGGGCAGGAGAGGCGGGCAGGGGTTTTGCCGTCGTCGCACAGGAGGTGCGCGAGCTTGCACAGCGTTGCGCCAAGGCCGCCCGCGAAATCAAGGATCTCATTTCCAACAGCGCGTCGCAGGTTGGCGCGGGCGTCAGGCTCGTGGAGGAGACTGGGGAGGCGCTTTCCGTGATCATAGAGCATTTCACCTCGATCAACGGGCTGGTGCAGGTCATCTCGACCGCCACCAGCACGCAGTACAAAGGGATCGACGAGGTCAACAGCGCGGTTCGCGACATCGAGCATATCACTCAGCACAATGCCGCCATGGTGGAGGAAAACACCGCCGAAATTCACAGGCTTCGGCAGCAGGTGGAACTGCTGAACGAAAGGATTTCCCGATTTCAGACCGCCGACGGCCGCAAGCCTTCCACCGCCGTGAGCCCGCGAATGGCGGCCGCCTCCTGAGTGTCCTTCGCGGCTTCGTGCGACATTGTCTAGAAGTCAGCGACCTTGCCCCAGGCGGATTCCGCGAAGCGGTTGGGATGATAGGGCCTGGGATCGACGATCGGCTCATTGCCGGTGACGATATCGGCAATCAGATGACCGGCGCCGGGTCCGATGCCGAAGCCGTGGCCGCTGAAGCCCGCAGCGAGGATGAAGCCCGGAAGGGTAGCGATCTCGCCGATCCCCGGCACGCCATCTGGCGTGCTGTCGATATAGCCCGCCCAGGCCGCGTTGATTTCGGCGTTCTTCAAGGCGGGCAGCAGCTGGAGCGCCCGTGAATGCGTGAGAGCGATGGTGGTCTTGTCGATGGCCGGGTCGAGGATGCGCATCCGCTCCATCGGCGTCGGCCTGTCGAGCCGCCATCGCGCCAGAGATTCGTGCCCTGAGCGAATTCCTTCCAGTCCGCCGGGTGCGAGGCTGCGCCAGCGCCGGGCGAACATCGGCAGGAACTGCGGCGCGAAACGGAGCTGCTGCGCGGTTGGGTCGACGCGGCCGCGGCCGCTGATCGCCAGCGTGTAGCCGCCGTCGCCGCGGCGTGTCACTGATACCGCTGATGTATGCAGCGCATCCGGCAGGCCGAGTGCACCCGGCGAAACCGACAGGATCGACGAGCGGATCGAAGCTTGCGGAAATCGAATGCCGAGCTGGCGGCAGAAGGACGAGGCCCAGGCGCCGCCGGCCAGGATCGCGATCTTTGTCCCGATGGTGCCGTGCTCGGTGACGACGCCTGAAACCCTGCCGCCTTCAATGTCGACGCCGCGGGCCGCACAGGATTGATGCACCGTGCCGCCGAGCTTCAGGATCGCACGCGCGACGGCAGGCGCGGCTCTTCCAGGATCGGCGGTGCCGTCGGTCGGCGAAAAGACCCCGCCTTTCCATACGGCGCCGGTGGCCCGCCCGCGTTCGGTTGCCTCCGCGCCACTCAACATATGGGTTGTGACACCGACCGATCGGGCGAAATCGCGCCAGCGGGCCCAGCCTGAAAGTTCTTCCTCGCTATTGCTGAGATAGAAGAGGCCGCAGCGGCGGAAGCCGGTGTCCTCGCCTGTTTCGATGGCGAAGCGCTCCCACAGATCGAGGCTCTTGGTCGAGATCGGCAATTCACGAGCATCGCGGTTCTGCTGCCGGCACCAGCCCCAGTTGCGGCTCGATTGTTCTGCCCCGACAAGGCCTTTCTCGACGAGGGCGACCTTCAATCCACGTTTGGCCAGATAATAGGCGGCGAAGACGCCGACGATGCCGCCGCCGATCACGACCGCATCGGCGGCAGCGGGTAGCTGCGGTGTAGTGTCGACGCGCGTCAATGGTGCGGGCATGGCATGGTCTCCGTTTCAGGCCAGTCTAACGGATTCACCGCCACGCCTTTGCCGGAGTTCATCCCACGGCAGCAGAAGATTCCGTCTTGCGGGCCGGCCGGCAGCCATTTGTGCTTCGGCATGTCCCGCAATCCGGTCGACACCCCTTTGTGATGTGTTAAGCTCGACGTTGGAGAGGCTGCAGCATAATCTGCTGCGCCGTTGGCGATCTCGAGCAAGCGAAGGCGCGTGTGATGATGAAACTCGACCGGATCGACATAAAAATTCTCTACGAACTGCAGAAGAATGGCCGCGTCACCAATGTGGAGCTCGCCGAGCTGGTCAATCTGTCGCCGAGCCCCTGCCTGATGCGGGTGAAGAAGCTGCAGTCCGAAGGTTACATCGAAGGTTATTCGGCTCAGATCAACGTCAGCAAACTCGGGCGGACACTGACCGTGTTCACCGAAATCACCCTGAAAAACCATCGGCAGATCGACTTCGCCCGGTTCCTCGCAGCGATCGAGAAGGTCGACCAGGTGATCGAATGCCATCTGGTTTCGGGCGGCTACGACTATCTGCTGAAATTCGTCACCGCCGGAATAGACGAATACCAGACGATCATGGAGCGGCTCACTGACATGGACGTCGGCATCGACAAATATTTCAGCTTCGTCGTCCTGAAATCACCGATCGTCAAGGCGCACATGCCACTGACGACCTTGTTCCCGCATTAGGGCTATTCAAGCAAAACGGCACAGCGGTTTTGCGTCTCTCATCCTGCGTGCATATCGGTTCCCTGTGTCGCAGGTCGTTCCCCCCATAAATAGAAGCCTTTCAATGGTTGGAAGGACTTGCGACAAAATCTCATCCCTGCCTTCCAAAGCCATGTTGGCTGCCACTTGCTGGGGTTCTGCAGTCGAGTCGAGGCTTTCCAGCACGACCCGACCCGGCGTGCGCTCGATTTGGCTAGCGCCTTGCTTTGATTTAAAAGGGTGGATCAGTCGCGCATAGAACGACGGCATGATTCTTGGGGCAAAAACTGAGCCAGGAAATGCGCGTGGGACCGGCCCTCAGTGCCGGCAATAGGCCCGCACTAGTTCCGGATCCTGCTGGAGCTCGTCGAGCCAGGCCGGATCAAGCGTCGGCACCGACGAGAAGAGCAGTTGCGAATAGGGATGCTGCGGCGCCTTCACCTTCGCGGGGCTGATTTCTTCGATCTTTCGGCCGCCATACATGACGACGATCTCGTCGCAGATCGCTTCCACCACCGACAGATCGTGGCTGATGAAGATGTAGGAGAGGCCGAGTTCCCGCTGCAGTTCCTTGAGGAGATCGATCACGGCGGCAGCGACCACGGTGTCGAGCGCCGAGGTGATCTCGTCGCAGAGGATCAGCTTCGGATCGGCGGCGAGCGCCCGGGCGAAGTTGACGCGCTGCTTTTGCCCGCCCGAGAGTTCCCCCGGCCTGCGGTGGCGCAGGTTGCGGGGAAGGCGCACCATGTCGAGGAGTTCGTCGATCCGGGCATTTCGCGCCTGTCGATCCATGCGATGGTAAAAAACCAGCGGCCTGGCGAGGATGTCCTCGACGGATTTTGCCGGATTGAGCGCCGTATCGGCATATTGGAAGACGATCTGCATCTCGCGCAACTGATCACGTGAGCGCTCGCGAGCGCTGCGGCGCAGTTCCGTGCCGTCGAAGATGATCTTGCCGACGGCTGCCGGCAGGATGCCGGCAATGGTGCGGGCGAGCGTCGACTTACCACAACCGGATTCTCCGATGATGCCGAGGTTGCGCCCTTTTTCCACCGTCAGGCTCACATGCTCGACTGCGCGAACCAGGGGAAGGCCGTCGGCTTGGCGCTGTCCGTACCCAGCGACGAGATTTTCGATCGTCAGAAGCGGCGCCGTCGCGGCCTCTATTGCGCCCGCCGTGCCGCGCGATTTCGGCTCGAAGGCTGCAAGCAGTTCTCTGGTATAGGGATGCTTTGGATCGTTCAGAATCTCTTCGGTGGTGCCGGTTTCCTGGGTTTCTCCGCCTTTGAGAACGACGATGCGGTCGGCGATCTGGGCGACGACGGCAAGGTCGTGCGAGACATAGACGCCCGATATGCCGCCTTTTTTCATCACCGATTTGAAAGCGCGCAGAACTTCGATCTGGGTCGTCACGTCGAGCGCCGTTGTCGGCTCGTCGAAGATGACCAGAGTGGGATCGCCGATCAGCGCCATGGCGGCTGCAAGGCGCTGCAACTGGCCGCCGGAAACCTGGTGCGGGTACCGGCTGCCGATCGTCTCCGGTTCCGGTAGGGAAAGCGCCCGAAAGAGCTCGATAGCCCGGGCACGCGCATCTTCCGGCGACATCAGCTGATGAATGCGGGTAACCTCGATCACCTGGTCCATGATCGATGTGGCCGGGTTGAAGGCAGCGGCGGCCGATTGCGGCACATAGGCGACTTGCGTGCCGCGCACCTTGGCGCGCTGCTTCTCGCTGAGGGTGACCATGTCCTTGCCACCGACCGAAACGCTGCCGCCGGAGATGCGGCAGCCCGCGCGGGTATGGCCCATGAGCGTCAGGGCGATGGTCGTCTTCCCCGAGCCGCTCTCACCGATCAGCGCGACGATCTCGCCCTCGGCAATATCAAGACTGACACCCTTGATGATCTCGACGCGTCGGCCGGAATCGGTGGTGGCCTCGACCTTCAGGTCACGAATTTCGATGAAATTGCTCATGACGGGCTCCGGTCGCGAATCTTCTGCGGCAGGTTGTCGATCAGCAGATTGACGCTGATCGTGAGGCTGGCGATGGCAAGTGAGGGGAACATCACCGCCGGCGCGCCGAATGGCAGGCCACCGATATTCTCGCGCACGAGCGCACCCCAGTCGGCATAGGGCGGCTGGACGCCGAGGCCCAGGAAGGACAGTCCCGACAGCAGCAGAACAATGAAGACGAAACGAATGCCGAGATCGGCAAGCACCGGCCCGACGATATTGGGCAGGATTTCCGAGCGAATGAGATAGAGGGTGCTTTCACCGCGGATGCGCGCGACGGTGATGAAATCCATGGTATTGATGTTGACGGCGAGCGCCCGGGCGAAGCGGTAGGAGCCAGGGATGTAGATCACCGACAGCGTCAGGATCAGAACCGGGATCGAAGAGCCGACCGCGGCGACCACCACCAGACCGAAAAGCTTGCTCGGAATGGAATTCATGGCGTCGAGGAAGCGGCTGAGGATCGTGTCGAGCCAACCGCCGGCGACCGCCGCGATCATGCCGAGCACCACACCGCTGAAGCAGGCGATCGTTACCGCCGCGAGCGAGATGCCGACCGTATAACGCGCGCCCATCAGAATCCGCGACAGCATATCGCGGCCGAGATAATCAGAGCCCAGCCAGAGCTCCCGGCTCATCGGGCCGAAATAATCGAGATCGACAATTTCGCCGATGGGATAAGGGATAATCAATGGCGCGAAGATCGCGACGAGCGCCCAAGCGAGGATGACGGTCAGGCCGATCGCTCCGATGAGGTTGAAGCGATAACCAAGCCGGGTTCCGGACAGCCGGGCGGAAGTGGTCTCGGAGCTGGTCATGGTCATCGGAGCCTCGGATTGGAAAGAATGGCGATGATATCGGCGATGGTGATCAGCAGCAGATAGCCAAGACAGAAGATCATCGCGCAGCTCTGGATCAGCGGCAGGTCGCGGGTGGCTACGGCGTCCAGCATCAGCTTGGCGATACCGGGGTAGTTGAAGATGGTCTCGACGATGATGACACCCCCGAGCAGATAGGAGAGCGACAGCGCGACAGCATTGACGATCGGGCCGAGAGCATTCGGCAGCGCATGGCGAAAGACGATGCGCGGCCGGGAGGCGCCCTTGAGCAACGCCATCTCGACATAGGGCGTGTTGAGCGTCTCGATCACCGCTGCACGCGTCATCCGGATCATCTGGGCCGAGACGACGAAAGTGAGCGTGATCACCGGCATGGCATAGACGCGCAACAGGTCGCTCAGACTGTGGACCTCGTTGGCCAGGGAGAGCGCCGGCAGCCATTTCAGGTAGACGGCGAAGATGAGCGCGGCGGAGGTCGCGACCATGAATTCCGGCACCGAGATGACACCGATGGTGATTACGGTGACGATCCGGTCGTAAAGAGTGCCGCGCAGCATTGCCGCGGTGATCCCGAGTGTCAGCGCAATCGGCACGGAGAACAGCGCGGTGACGCCGGCAAGTTTCAGCGTATTAATGAAGCGGCCGGCAATCAGGGCTGCGACCGGCATTTCGTTGGCATAGGACGTGCCGAGGTCGCCCTGCAATAGACCGACGATCCAGCGCAGGAAACGAAAGAGGGCCGGCTCGTCGAGATGCATGGCCTTGCGCAGCCCTTCGACGGCTTCCGGCGTGGCGGCCTGACCGAGCAGGATCGTCGCCGTATCGCCCGGCAGGAGCGTTGTTGCGAAGAAGACCGCGAAAGAGACGATCAGCAGTGTGATCACGGCGACGAACAATCTGCTCAGCACAAGGGATAAGACCTGGTTGTTCACGGGTGGCTCCCCTTTCGTCTCGGTCGGTTTCGAAAGAACCGGGGCTGGGCCGCAGCCCCGGTTCTTTAATCTATCAGGCTTCAAGCCAGACGTATTCGGCAAAGGCATATCCCATCTGGCCGCCGAGCGGGTTGGGCTCCAGACCCTTGAGTTTGGCAGTGGTGGCGTCGACATTCGAGAGATAAGCCGGAATGATCGTGCCGGCTTCATTGGCAATCATCGCCTGCATCTCGTCATAGATTGCCTTGCGCTTTTCCTGGTCGAGCGACCCGCGTGCTTCGATCAGCATCTTGTCGAACTTTTCCGACTTGTACTGGCTCTCATTCCAGGGAGCCTGCGAGGAATAAAGCAGCGAGAACAGGATGTCGGGGGTAGGACGTGGATTGATATTGCCGAAATGGATCGGCGCCTTGAGCCAATAATTGTCCCAGTAACCGTCGGAGGGAACCCGCTGGACATCGAGCTTGAGGCCGATCTCGGCGCCTGACGCCTGAATGATCATCGCCATGTCGATCGACGAGTTTGCCGCCTCGGAGGCGATCACGGGAATGGATTGACCGAGCACGCCAGCCTTGTCGAAGTGGAATTTCGCCTTGTCCGGATCGAAGGCGCGCGGCTTCAGATCGGCGTTGCGGTAATAGTTGACGGGGGAAACCGGCTGGTCGTTGCCGATCTCACCGAGGCCACGAAGCGCCGATTTGACGATCTGTTCGCGGTTGACGAGATACTTCATGCCCTCGATGAAGTCCCGCTTGTTGCCGGGATTCATGTCCAGCCGCATGTTGAGGTTGGTGTAGTTGCCGGACGTCGTCTTCGACAAGGTGAAGCCGTCACCCTGGGCTTCGACAAGGCGCATCGAGCGTGGATTGATCGAGGCTGCGAGGTGGATATCGCCTGATAGCAGGGCGTTGACGCGGGCATTGTCGTCGCTGATGGCGAAATATTCGAAGGAATCGACGTTGGGGCCGGATTTCCAGTAGTTCTTGTTCTTGATCCCGACGGAACGAACGCCCGGCTCGAAGACTTCCCTGACGAAAGCGCCGGTGCCGTTGGCCTTGGTGAAATCGGTCGTCCCGTCGGCAACGATCATGAAGTGGTGCATCGACAGGATGGTCGGCAGGTCGGCATTCGGATCGGCAAGCGTGATCTCGACGGTCTGCTTGTCGATAGCCTTGAAGCTGGTCATCTGGGCGGCGATCTTGGCAACCTTCGAACCGACGGACGGGTCGAGATGGCGCTTCAGCGAGAAGACGACGTCTTCAGCCGTCAGCGGTTTGCCGTCATGGAAAGTGACGCCCTTCTTCAGCTTGACGGTCCAGGTCTTGGCGTCCTTGGATTCGATCGCCTCGGCAAGCTCCATCTGCGGCGTACCGCTCTTGTCGAGGAAGGTGAGGCGGTTATAGAAGGAGCAGCAGCGGACATAGTCGGTAGAGAGCGACGCCTTTGCTGGGTCGAGTGTATCAGCCGTCGACGACGACCAGCCGGCCGCCTTGAGTGCTCCGCCGGCAACGGGCGTCGCAGCGAGCGCCTTGCCGGCGCGGCCGAGCACAAGCCCGCCGGCCGACATGGCAACGCCGCCCGCAAGCATCATATGCAGCAATTCGCGACGGGTTGCGCCACGACGGATGGCGGTTTCGATCATGGCGTCGTCGGATCTGGTCCAATTGGTGATCTTGTTGTTCATCTCATTCCCCTTTTCCTCTGTGACGGGCCGCCTTAGTGGCGGGCCCGATCCGGCTTTAAAAGTCAGGCGCGCGCGGCGGCGACGGCCTCTGCAAGGTCGGCCATCGACGTGAAATGATAGTCGGGTGCGGTGAACTCGGCCGGCTCGATCGTGCCGCCGTAGCCCTTCTGGGCATGCCGCCGCTCGATCCAGCAATTGACCAGGCCGAGTTTCCTGGACACCCCGATATCGTGGTACTGGCTCTGGGCGACATGCAGGATTTCATCTTTCGAATGCCCTTCCGAAGCGATGTAGGCGAAGACTTGCTCGAAGAAGGCCGGGTCGGGTTTCTCGGTCCCCGTATCGTCGGCAGTGAAGGCCGCGTGGAAGGGATTGCCGAGCTCCTTCTGGAAGAATTCGAATGCCCAGCGGCGGGCGTTGGTCATCGCTACGAGGCGGTAATCTTTTGCGAGCTCTGCCAGTGCTGTGGCGCTGTCGGTGAAACCCTTCCAGCTCTTTGCCGAGTCCCGCAGTCGTTCGCCGTATTGGCGATCGGCCGGCAGGTCGAGCTTCGGCGCGATCGCGAGATAGACGCGCACGAGATCGTCGGGAAAGAGGTCGGCGTCGTCGGAGTAGCGGACCTCGCGGTAGAGGCTGAGCGCCCGCTCGCCATCGATTTCATTTCCCGTTTCGGCCGCGATCTCGGCAAGACAAGTCTTGAGACCGCCCTCGAAATCGATGAGCGTGCCGACGACGTCGAAGGTCAGGTATTTGAATTCCGAAAGGCTCTTGCTCACGTGAATTCCCCAGTGTTCGGCCCCAATCGGAGCGCGGCTTCTCGAAGAAGAATTTTCTGTTCCGCCGGCGGTCTCGTTGTCCCGCTCTTGTCTGGAACGCTCGCATCCGCCGGTTCCAGGTCTTTTCTTGATTTCAGTTTGTCACCTGCGCTGCGCCGGATTCTCCGAAAAGGCGCCATGAGGCGGCACAAAATACCGAATCTCGCTGTTTCGCGATATTCTCAGGCCCGCAGCGCCCGACGCACATCCGGGTCCTCCAACGTCTCGTCGAGCGTCATACGGGTGCGCTCGACGATTGCGTCGATCTCCGTTTCAGTGCAGCACAGCGGCGGGGCATAACCAAGCACACCATTGCCGAACGCGCGGATGACGAGGCCGTTTTCCCAGGCGCGATCGAAGATGCGGCGCGCCGGTTCGGCCGATGCCGGCAGCGGTGTCTTGTTCACCTTGTCTACCACAAGCTCGATGGCAGCAAGCATACCGCGCCCGCGGACATCGCCGACGAGCGGGTGATCCCTCAGCGAGTCCAGGCCCTGCATCAGCCGCCTCCCGGCCTTGACTCCATTGTCGAGAAGGCCGTTTTCGTAGAGTTTCAACACTTCGAGGCCGACGGCGGCGCTGACAGGGTGGGCCGAATAGGTGTAGCCATGGCCAATCGCGCTGGCACCCGCCCCGTCGGCAATCGTCTCATAAACGTGATCGGCCGTGAAAACGGCGCCCATCGGCACGTAGCCTGAGGTGAGGCCCTTGGCGGCTGTCATGAGGTCAGGCACGACCCCTTCCTCACTGCAGGCAAAAAGCGGCCCGGTCCGGCCAAAGCCGGTGATCACCTCATCGGCGACAAAAAGGATGTCGTGCTCGCGGCAGAATTCCCGCATCGCCTTGAGCCAGCCTTTCGGCGGCACAAGCACGCCCCCCGAACCCTGGATCGGTTCGACGTAGAAGGCGGCGACGCGTTCGGGCCCGATCGCCTCGACCTTGCTTTTCAGTGCCACGAGCGAGGCCTCAATGATCGCCTGCGGGCTGTCGCCGACTGGATTGCGGTAGGCGTAATGCGACGGAATTTTATGCTGCCAGTCGAAAGGAAGGCCGAAGCCGGCATGGAAGGCTGGCAAGGCGGTGAGGCCCGCGCCCACCGTCGAGGAGCCGTGATAGCCCTGTTCGACCGAAATGAACTGATCGCGTTCGGGCCGCCCTCGAGCATTCCAGTAGTAGCGGATGAAGCGGATCGTGCTATCCACCGCATCTGAGCCGCCGAGCGTGAAATAGACATGGTTCAGATCGCCCGGCGCCCGGTCGGCAAGCTCTCCGGCGAGTCGGATCGCAGGCTCGGAGCCGAGGCCGAAATAGGCGGTCGCATAGGGAAGCTCCCGCATCTGCCGGGCCGCCGCCTCGACAATGCTCTCGTGGCCGTAACCGGCATTGACGCACCAGAGGCCGGCGAAACCGTCGATCAGTTGTTTGCCCGAGGCGTCGGTGACCGTTGCTCCCTTGGCCGAGGCCAGCACCCGTACGCCATGCTTTTCATGGCTGCGGTAGGATGCCACCGGATGAATGAGATGGGCGCGATCGAGTTCGATGAGCGAATTGCTGTACATGGGATCTCCGGATCAGCCGAGTGCCTGACTGGCAAGGGCAAAGTTGGTAGCGGTCCGGGCGGCGACGTCGCCGGCCGATGGCTTTCTCATAACGATGCCACCGCCGACATGGGCGAGCCCCAGCGTGACCAGCCATGGAGAGAGTCCGGTTTCGGCAGTCGTATCCACCCGGAGGAACCGTCCTGCCCGTGCGGCGATGTGATGTTCGATGAGCTTGCGCGCGTCTTCGATATCCGCGGCGACCACGGGTCCGATCACCTCGCCGCGACCGAAGGGACGCAGGCAGGCGAAACCAGAGACACCGCCGTCGCGGCGAATGACGGCGAATTCGCCGATCCTTGCGAGATAGGAGATGAGCTTTTCTCGGTCGGCGCCGAAGGCAAGGCGGTCCACCCCAATGATGGCCGGGAGATCGTCGGCGGTGGCAGCGCTCGTGCCGGCCGGCGCGCCGATTTCTCCGACAAGGCCTTGGTGCTGCAGCACGGTCCCGGTTTCATGAAAGCCGAGCTTCTCGTAGAGCGGTAGGCCCACCGTTGTCGCGACCAGCCGCAGCGGCCGGTCGCCTGCGATCCGCAAGGCGGCTTCCATCAGCCTGCGGCCGAGGCCACGGCCGCGCATGGTTTCGTCGACGATGACCATGTTGATGGTCGCGCAATCTTGCCTGTAGGGTGTGACGAGGATGGTGCCGACGACCCTGTGGTCCTCGATCGCGACCACGCCCTCGCTCAACGCGAGCGCCATCTGCCAGTCTTCCCGCCGATGCGGCCAGCCCGCCTGTCTGGAGAGCGCAACGGCGCCTTCCAGATGGTCTGGACTGAATGCAGTGATTTCGATCTGACGAGTTTGCATCGGGCCGTCCTTCATGTCGTGCCCGCAAGTCTGCCGGAGCCCCGGCGGGCAGATCGTCTGAAGGCCGCGGTTCAGGCGGTATCTTATGGCTTTACCTCGGCGGACCGCCGCATCTTATGCTGGAGCCGATCGATATATTCCATCGGGATGCTCCATGGCTGGTGGGATTACCTCATCATCGCCAGCGCTGCCTCAAAGAAGTCGTCGCCACCGAAGTTTCCTGATTTCAATGCCAGAAGCATGTCGTCCTGCCGATTGCCGACCGCCCGCAGCACCGGCACGCCGGGGGCAATTTCGGGGCCGATCAGAAATGCCGGGATGGCGAGCCTGTCGACGGCGGCCCCCGAGGTTTCGCCACCAGCGACCACCAGGCGCCGCACGCCTCTTTCAACCAGTTCAGCCGCGATGACCGAGGTCGCCGTCTCGATCGCGTGGCCGGAAGCCTCCCGCCCATATTGCAATTGCAGCCGGGATACGGTTTCCGGCGCCGCGCTCGCGGCGACGATCACGGGACCGGCGGAGATGCGGTCTCCGGCCCAGGAAATCGCCGCGGCGATCTCATCCGGGCCTGATATCAGCCGCTCCGGATCAAGCCGCAGCACAGGCATCGACCGTTCAGCGACCTCGAGCTGGCGTAGCGTTGCTTTCGAACAGCTGCCGGCAATAATCGCCGAAAACCCGCCGACAGGGCGAATGATGTCTTCAGCTGCTGCGCCGCCTGATATGCGGCCGGAACGGACGAGCGCCCGGGCAAGGCCGAGGCCAAGGCCGGACGCACCGGTCGACATCGGCGTTTCGAGTGCGATCTCGCCGAGTGTTTCCAGATCCCTCTCGCAAATCGCGTCGGCAATAGCCATGGTCACCCCTGTCGCGCGCAACGTATCGAGCCTCGCCCTGGCGGCGGCAGGGCCGGCCGCGACGGCTGCCAGGTCGATCAAGCCGACGGCGCCGCGCGATTGGCGGGTGAGAACCCGCACGAGGTTGGCGTCGTGCATGGGGTTGAGGGGGTGATCCTTGAGCGGACTTTCGTTCAAGGGTTGGCCGCCGACGAAGAGATGGCCGAGATAGACGGTGCGGCCGGTTTCCGGAAAGGCTGGTGTAACCAGCACGCTGCCGCCGCCCGCAGCATTGCGCAAGGCCTCGGTGACGGGACCGATATTGCCGGCATCGGTGGAATCGAAGGTCGAGCAGATTTTGTAAAGCACATGGCCCGCGCCCCGATGGCGCAGCCATCGCTCGGCTTCGGTGGCAGCCGTCACGGCCTCTGGGGCCCTGACCGAGCGGATTTTCAGGGAGACGACAACGGCATCCACGTCGGGCAGTGCCAGCGATGGATCCGGGATGCCGACCGTCTGCACCGTGCGCAGGCCATTCTTTGTCAGCGTGTTGGCAAGATCCGACGCGCCCGTATAGTCGTCAGCGATCGATCCGAGTGAAATAGCCATCGTCTAGCTCCGTGCAAAGGGTTTGAACCAGCCTAGACCGTCCAGTGTGTGGCTGCGCGGGATGTATTCGCAGCCGATGAAGCCGTCATAGCCCAGGCGGTCGATTTCGCCGAACAGATAGGGATAGTTCAGTTCCTCCCCATCCGGCTCGTTGCGTGACGGCACGCTGGCAATCTGGATATGGCCGGTGATCGGCAGCAGGCGCCGCAACGCCATGACGACGTCGCCATGGATGATCTGACGGTGATAGATATCGAACTGGAGCTTCAGGTTCGGCAAGCCGCATTCGGCAATCAGCAGTTCGGCTGCGTTGAAGTCGTTGAGGAAATATCCCGGCATGTTTCGCCCGTTGATCGGCTCGAGCAGGAGATCGATGCCCTTTTCCGCAAGCCGCTCGGCCGTATAGGTGACGGAGCGCCGATAACGGGAGGAGGCGTCGCCGTCGTGACGGTCGGCGATGCCCGCCATCAGGTGCAACCGTCCGACTCCCGTCGCTGCCGCAAAGTCCAGTGCCTTGTCGACATCGGCTTTCAGCGCATCGAACCGTTCGGGAAGGGCGGCAATGCCACGTTCGCCTGCTGCCCAGTCGCCCGGCGGCAGGTTGAACAAGGCCTGCTGCAGATTGTTGCGGGCAAGCCGCTCGGCAATTGCCTCCGGCGTGGCTTCATATGGAAAGAGGTATTCGACGGCGGCAAAGCCGGCATCGGCTGCGGCGTCGAAACGATCGAGGAATGCCCATTCGTTGAACATCATCGTCAGGTTGGCGGCGAAAACCGGCATGTCTAGCGTTCCTTTTTACAGCCTCTGCGGCTTCTCGTTGGAACCGGGCAATTCAGCGCCGGAAAGTTTGGCATAGAGCCGCGCGAGCGAGGAGTCGTCGTCCCGGCCCATGCCGGCGCCTGCGGCGGCCAGATACATCTGCAGGGCCGCGGCCGCGAGCGGTGACGGATATCGTTCGGAGCGCGCCATATCCTGGACGATACCGAGATCCTTGACGAAAATCTCGATGCTGCTGAGCGGCGTATAGTCTCCGGCCAGCACATGCGGCACGCGGTTTTCGAACATCCACGAATTGCCGGCCGAGGCGGTGATAACCTCATAGACCTTGTCGAGGTCGAGGCCCTGCTTGGCGGCAAAGGTGATGGCCTCGCAGGCGGCGGCGATGTGCACACCGGCAAGAAGCTGGTTGATCATCTTGAAGGCAGCGCCCGTTCCGGCCGCGTCGCCGAGTTCGTAGACCTTGCCGGCCATGGCGTTGAGACCTGGGCGCGCCCTGTCAAAGGCCTGGCTGGAGCCGGATGCCATGATCGTCAATTCGCCAAGCGCCGCCTTGGCTGCGCCGCCGGAAATCGGCGCATCGAGATAATGCAGACCGAGAGCCTCTACTCTTTGCGCCAGATTGCGTGCGACGGCGGGATCCATGGTTGCCGACGAGATGAACACGGCGCCTGGCTTCATCGTGCTCGCAACGCCTTCCGGGCCGAACAGCACGGCCTCGGTCTGCGCGCCGTTGACGACGACGGAGACGACGATGTCGGCATCCTTTGCCGCGCCGGCCGGGGTCTGTGCACCCCGTCCGCCGTCGGCGATGAAGCGGTCCACCGCCGCCGACCTGATGTCATATCCAACGACATCGAGCCCTGCGCGCTTCATCGACCGGGCCATTCCGAGCCCCATTGAACCAAGGCCGATGACGGCCGCGATGAAAGTCGAGCCTGAGTTTTCGGCAAGCGGTGTCATGGGAGTTTCTCCAGTCCTGAAAGAGCCGTGCCCCGGCAACTGCAGCCAAGTTTTGGCAGCGCTACCATTTCCCTACTCCCTTTTGGCAGCGCTGCCAACCGCAGATTGGCAGCGCTGCCAAAAATATCTTGCTTCTGGCCGGAAGTGATGAAAGATGGATGTTGCAGCGAGGCGTCCCAAGGATCGCTTCGCCCTCAAAGATTCCAGATGCCGGGTTCAAAAGCGACCATGGAATTCAAACATCAGGCGACGGTGACCCTTGCAGAGGTCGCGGAAGCGGCCGGAGTCGGCGAGAGTACGGTGTCGCGCGTGCTGCGCAACCACGGTTCGTTTTCCGGCAGAACGCGGGAGCGGGTGATGGCCGCCGTCGAGCGGCTGGGCTATGTCCCGAACCGGATCGCCGGAACGCTTGCCTCCACCGGTTCGCGTCTTGTCGCCTTCGTCATTCCCTCGCTGTCCAACATCGTATTTTCCGACGTGCTGCGTGGAGCGAGCGCCGTTCTGGAAGAAAACCGCTATCAGGCGGTCTTTTCGGTGACGGACTATGATCCGGGCAAGGAGGAGGCGCTAGCAACCGCGATGCTTGCCTGGCGGCCGGCAGCGGTGATGCTGGCGGGGTACGAGCACACCGACGGCACGGTGAAGATGTTGCGCGCCAGCGGGTGCCGGGTCGTGGAATTGCTCGATCTGGATGGCGATGCCCTCGATATCGCCGTCGGCTTCTCGAATCGTGCGGCCGGGCGGGAGAGCGCTGCCTTCCTGCTCAGACGGGGCTACCGAAGGATCGGCTATGTCGGTCACGACCTGGACCGCGACACCCGCGCCGGCAAGCGTTTTTCGAGCTTTTGCGAAACTCTCGACGCCAACGGAACTCCGCTCATTGCTCGCGAAATCCTGGCGGGCGCCTCGTCAGTGGAAAACGGCAAGAAGGGGCTGGAGCGACTGTTGGCACGAGCGACCGATCTCGATGCCGTCTATTTTTCCAACGACGACATGGCGCTCGGCGGTTATTTTCACTGTCTCTCTCAAGGGATCGTTATCCCCTCGCAGCTCGCCATATTCGGCTATAACGGCCTAGATATCGGCCGGGCAATACCGCAACCCCTGTCGACGATCCGGACGCCGCGCGTGGCGACGGGACAGACAGCCGCTGAGTTGGTCGTCGCCAACGCGCCGCCGCAAGCCATCGATCTCGGTTTTGAACTGATCGAAGGCGCAACTGCGTAAGATCGGAGGAACTGCCATGTCCGACGCCCGCCTGCGTGAGGAAATCTGCCGATACGGTCGCTCGCTGTTCGAGCGCGGGCTGACGCCGGGTTCGTCCGGCAATATATCGTTGCGGCTGGAGGACGGCGGCTGGCTGGTGACGCCGACCAACGCCTCGCTCGGCTTCCTCGACCCGGCCCGGATCTCCAGGCTCGATGCGGAAGGCCGGTTGCTGTCGGGCGACAAGCCGACCAAGGAAATCCCGCTTCACACCGCCCTCTACGACACACGCGGCAGTGCCCGCGCTATCGTCCACCTTCACTCGACACATGCGGTGGCGCTGACCATGCTGCCGGAGATCGATCCGCGTGCCGCCCTGCCGCCGATGACGCCATATTATCTCATGCGCGCCGGCGAGACCGCGTTGGTGCCGTATTATCGCCCAGGGGATCCGGCAGTGGCCGACGCGATCCGGGGACTGGCCGGCAGATATTCGTCGGTGCTTCTGGCCAATCATGGACCTGTTGTCGCCGGTGACAGCCTGGAGGCGGCGGTGTTTGCGACTGAGGAACTGGAGGAAACGGCAAAGCTCTATCTGCTGCTGCGCAACCTCAACCCCCGTTTCCTCAGCCCGGCTCAGGTGGCCGATCTCGTCGATACATTCGGCCTCGACCTTCCGTCGCAGCATGGCCACGATCACGATTGAACAGATCCCCGGCGCCCCGGGGAGGCGCAACCTTCTGCCAAACGCCGCTTTCGATACGATAGATTCTGCTTCCGATGCGGCCAATTCAGGCAGCCATGGGCGAAACGGAGCCTATGATTGTGAACAGGTCCCAGTTCCGATCGCTAAAGGATACGCAGATGACGACGTTCCGTCCGAAATACATCACCTTCGATTGCTACGGCACGCTGACCAATTTTCAGATGGCGGAAGCGGCGCGCGACCTCTACGGCAATCAGCTTGACGAGCCGCGCATGGCGGAGTTCATC
Organism: Rhizobium sp. NLR22b; assembly: GCF_019685295.1. Lineage (NCBI taxonomy): Bacteria > Pseudomonadati > Pseudomonadota > Alphaproteobacteria > Hyphomicrobiales > Rhizobiaceae > Rhizobium > Rhizobium sp. NLR22b. The sequence continues at coordinate 17,116 of NZ_JABDWM010000024.1, read as the reverse complement.
AAGAATTTCGCCGCTTATCGCCTTGATGAGATCATGGGCGCCTGGAAGCCCTATGCCGAGGTGGTGCACAATTCGCTCGAACGGACTTGCAAGCGCAATGGCGTGGAATTTCGCCACGAAGCAGCGCAAATGGTTTACGAGCGTGTTCCCACCTGGGGGCCGCATCGCGACGTACCCGAAGGTCTTGCCAGGGTTGCCCGCGAAATTCCGCTGGTGATCCTGTCCAATGCCATGGATGCGCAGATCATGTCGAATGTCGAAAAGCTCGGCGCGCCCTTCCATGCGGTCTATACCGCGCAACAGGCAAATGCCTATAAGCCGCGTTTCCAAGCCTTCGAATATATGTTCGACATGCTCGGCTGCGGACCGCAGGACGTGCTCCATTGCTCGTCCTCCTTCCGCTATGACCTGATGTCTGCCCACGATCTCGGCATCAAGAACAAGGTCTGGGTCAACCGGGGCCACGAGCCGGCCAATCCCTATTACGGCTATGTCGAAATCCCTGATATCTCAGGTCTGCCCGGTGTCGTTGGCCTCTGACGGAGACAAACGGATGCAGTTTCAATCCTACTGGCATGACACAGCCCGCGCTTTTGCCGATGCGGCTCACGGTCCTGTCGAAGGACATTATGATGTGGCCGTCATCGGCGCCGGTTTTACCGGGCTTGCGGCCGCGCGCCAGCTTGCGAAAGCCGGCGTCAAGGTCGTCGTGCTGGAGGCCGAACGCGTGGGCTGGGGGGCGTCGGGACGCAATGGCGGCCATCTCAACAACGGGCTAGCCCATAGCTTCCTGTCTGCCAAGTCAGCACTCGGCACCGAGCGTGCCGTCGCGCTTTATCGGGCGTTCGACGAGTCGATCGACACCATCGAGGCGATCGTCGGCGAGGAGGGCATCGACTGCAATTTCCGTCGCGCCGGGAAGCTGAAGCTTGCCTCCAAGCCGCAGCATTTCGATGCCATTGCCCGCAATTTCGAGGCTGTGCATAGAGAGGTCGATCCGGAGACGGCGCTTCTTTCGGCGGATGACTTGAAGAGTGAGGTCGGCTCGCCTTTCCATGGCGCCATGCTCTCGAGGAAGAGCGCGATGATGCATATGGGGCGCTATGTCGCCGGGCTCGCCGCCGCGGCCGCCCGCCACGGCGCCGTCATTTTCGAAAAGGCCGCCGTGACCGGCCATCGGCAAGGCAATGGACGCCACAGCCTCAAGACGGGGCGCGGCACCGTCACCGCCGACCACGTACTGGTCGCGACAGGCGCCTACACCCCGTCGCTCTTCGGCTATTTCCGCCGCCGGATCATTTCCGTCGGCAGCTTCCTGCTCGCCACGCGGCCGCTGAGCGACGCCGAAATCGCAGCGACGATGCCGGGAAACCGGACCTGTGTCACCTCGCTGAATATCGGAAACTATTTCCGGCTGTCGCCGGACAAGCGGCTGATCTTCGGCGGTCGAGCACGCTTTTCCGCCACGTCGGACCAGCGGTCGGATGCAAGGAGCGGTGATATTCTGCGCGCCGGTCTGGCTGAAATCTTCCCGCAACTTGCCGGCATCGAGATCGACTACTGCTGGGGCGGGCTCGTCGATATGACGAAAGACCGTTATCCCCGCGCGGGCTATGGCGACGGCGTTTGGTACGCCATGGGCTATTCTGGCCACGGCGCCCAGCTCTCCACCCATCTCGGCATCATCATCGCCGATGCCATCATGGGCAAGGCGGACCGCAATCCGGTCAAAGGCCTCGAATGGCCTGCCGTCCCCGGCCATTTCGGCAAGCCGTGGTTTCTGCCGGTCGTCGGGCTCTATTACAAGACACTCGATCGCTTCATGTAAGCGCGGCGTGACGAGAGCGGTTCAGCCTTTCTCAGGCATCTCCCGTAAACTTGCCGCCGTTTGGAAGACAGTCAGAAAAACCATATGGGAAGGCGCCGGCGGAGCTTCCGGCGCCCTTTTTTATGACGGTCAGGAGAGCCCGCCGATGTGGAAGCTCTTCATTTCAAGATATTCCTCAATGCCGCATCGTGCGCCCTCACGCCCGAGGCCGGATTGCTTGACGCCGCCGAACGGAGCGACCTCGGTCGAGATGGCGCCGGTGTTCAGGCCGATCATGCCGAATTCGAGCGCCTCGCCGACGCGCCAGGACCGTTTCAGGCTCTCGGTGTAGAAATAGGCTGCAAGGCCGAAGGGAGTGGAATTGGCGATGCGGATCGCCTCCTCCTCGGTGTCGAACCGGAACAGCGGTGCAACCGGTCCGAATGTCTCTTCGCTGGCGAGCTGCATGTCGGTGGTCGCGCCGCCAAGCACCATCGGAGCGGCATATTGATCGCCTGCAGGCATGGAATCCACAGTGGCGAGGATCTTGGCTCCCCTTTTTACGGCATCCTCCACGTGACGGTTGATCTTCTCGATCGCCGCCTTGTTGATCATAGGCCCGATATCCGTGCCGGCCTCGGTGCCTGCCCCGACCTTCATGGCTGCGACCCGCGCGCCAAGTTTGGCGGCAAAGGCGTCATAGACGCCGGACTGGACGAGAAGGCGGTTGGCGCAGACGCAGGTCTGTCCGCCATTGCGGAATTTCGACGCGATGGCGCCTTCCACGGCAAGGTCGAGATCGGCATCGTCGAAGACGATGAAGGGTGCGTTGCCGCCGAGTTCGAGGCTGAGCCGCTTGACGCTGTCGGCCGCCCCGCGCATCAGCAGCGAGCCGACGCGGGTCGAGCCGGTGAAAGAGATCTTGCGGACGGTCTGGTTCGTCATCAATTCGTCGCCGATCGCGGCCGGCATGCCGGTGACGATGTTGATCACGCCCTTGGGGATGCCGGCGCGTTCCGCCAGTACGGCGAGCGCCAGCGCCGAAAACGGGGTCAGGTCCGATGGCTTGATGACCACCGTGCAACCTGCCGCAAGTGCCGGCCCCACCTTGCGGGTGATCATCGCATTGGGAAAATTCCAAGGCGTGATGATCGCCGATACGCCGACGGGCTCCTTCAGAACGATGATCCGTCGCTCCGCGGTGGGCGAGGGGATGGTTGTTCCGCCGATACGACGCGCTTCCTCGGAAAACCATTTGATGAATGAGGCGCCGTAGCGGATTTCGCCTCGCGCCTCCGTCAGCGGCTTTCCCTGTTCCCTGGTCAGGATCAGCGCCAGATCCTCGATATTGTCGAGCATCAGATCGTGCCAGGCCTCGAGCAGGGCGGCGCGCTCGGCATGGGTCTTTGCCCGCCATGGACCAAAAGCTTTTTCTGCCGCCATGATCGCGGCCCGCGTGTCAGCTGCGTCCATGTCGGGCACGCTGCCCAGCACATGCTGGGTCGCCGGATCGATGACCTCGATCGTGCGCCCCGCCGCGCCCCCGCACCATTCTCCGTCGATGAGCCCCTGCTGGCGCAGCAGGCTGCCATCCCTCAATCCGTTCATCTTGTCCTCTTTCATCAAAGCGTCCTCTCCACAATTCCGGGCGCAAACCGCGGCGCAACCTGTGCGACATGCTCTAGTCGAGCGACGAAAGCACCGATGTCGTGATCGTCTCCGTCTTGTCCTTGCCGGGAACAGCGCCGATGCCGCGCGCCGTCGTCGCCTCGATCGCGGCTAATATCCTTGCGGCAGCAGCCGCCTCTCCAAGGTGTTCTAGCATCATTGCGCCCGACCAGATGGCGGCTATCGGATTGGCAATTCCGAGATGAGCGATGTCAGGCGCGGAGCCGTGGACGGGTTCGAACATGGACGGCGCCGAGCGATCGGGATTGATGTTGGCCGATGCCGCAAAGCCGAGCCCGCCCTGGATGGCGGCCCCAAGGTCGGTCAGAATGTCGCCGAAGAGATTGGATGCGACCACGACATCGAGGCTCTCAGGCGCCATGACCATGCGGGCGGCCATGGCGTCGATGTGGTAGCTGGTCACCTCGACATCCGGATATCCCGCAGAGAGCCTGTGGGTGATCTCGTCCCAGAAGACCATCGAATATTTCTGCGCATTGGACTTGGTCACTGAAGCGAGTTTGCCACGCCGCGCGCGTGCCTGCTCGAAGCCGAAACGCAGGATGCGTTCTATCCCCTTGCGGGTGAAGATCGAGGTTTCCACAGCTACTTCGCTGTCCGTGCCCTGATGGACGCGGCCGCCGGCGCCGGAATACTCGCCCTCGGTATTTTCGCGGATGCAGAGGATGTCGAAGCCCTCGGACCGCAGCGGCCCCTGCACGCCCGGCAGCAGCCTGTGCGGGCGGATATTGGCATACTGAACGAAAGCCTTGCGGATGGGCAGCAGGAGCCCATGCAGCGACACGGAATCGGGCACCTTGCGTGGCCATCCGACGGCGCCGAGCAGGATGGCGTCGAAAGAGCTCAGCGTCTCGATCCCGTCGGCGGGCATCATGCTGCCGTTTTCGAGATAATAGTCGCAGGACCAGGGGTAGCGGGTCGCTTCAAGAGAAAATCCGCCCGATCCGGCGGTCTTTTCGAGCACGGCCCAGGCAGCGTCGGTCACGTCGCGGCCGATGCCGTCTCCTGGCAGAAGGGCAATCCTGTAGGTCTTCATCGCAGCTCCTTAAAGGCTGATGAGCACGCTCTTGCTCTTGCGGTTGGCATGATAGGCTTCGCGGCCGAGATCCTTGCCGATGCCGGACTGCTTGTAGCCGCCGGTCGGCAGGATATGGTCGCGCGAGCGGCCGTAACGGTTGACCCAGACGGTGCCGGCCTGCAGGCGGCCGGTGAGGCGGATGGCGCGCGCGAGATCGCGGGTGAAGAGGCCGGCGGCCAGCCCATAGGATGGGTGGTCGGCCAGCCTCAGCGCCTCCTCCTCATCCTCGAAGGTCTGGATGGTCAGGACCGGTCCGAAGATTTCCTCGAGAACCGCGGGCGATGTTGCCGTCACGCCCGAAATCAGCGTCGGCGCGTAGAAATAGCCCTCACGGTCGAGCCGGCCGCCGCCCGTAAGGCACTCCGCGCCGCCGTCGATGGCGGCGCGGATGATGCCATCCATGCGGGCGATCTGGCGTTCGGAGATAACGGGCGAATAGTCGGTCGTTTCCTCCCAGGTCGGTCCCGGGCGGATTGCCGCCAGTCGGGACAGCAGTGCTGCCGCGAGCGCGTCCGCCACCTTCGCCTCGACGATGAGGCGGGATCCGCATATGCAGGCCTGGCCGGCATTGGACAAAATGCTGGCGGCGATGGCGCCCGCGGCGAGATCGAGATCGGCATCCGCGAAGACCAGTTGAGGGCTCTTCCCGCCGAGCTCCAGCGTCATCGGCTTCACGCCGGTACGGGCGATATTGGCCATGATCGCCGCACCGGCCGCAGTCGAGCCGGTGAAGCTGACCTTGGAAATCCCCGGATGCCCGGTGACGGCCGTTCCGGTGGTGGGGCCGTCGCCGAGCACGACATTCACGAGGCCGGCGGGCAGGCCGGCCCGCACTGAAAGTTCGGCCATGTAGAGCGTTGAAAACGGCGTCATCTCCGATGGCTTCAACACCACCGCATTGCCCGCGGCCAGCGCCGGAGCGAGCTTCCACCCGGCCATCGACAGGGGGAAATTCCAGGGCGTGATGGCGCCAACGACGCCATAGGGTTCCGTCATGATCATGCCGAAATTCGCGTCGTCGGTCGGGACGAGATCGCCGCCTTCCTTGTCGGCGAATTCTGCAAAGAAGCGGATCTGTTCGGCGGTGACGGCGATGTCGCCGGCAACGAGCTGGCCGACGGGGCGGGTTGAGGAGAGCGCCTCAAGCCTGGCGAGGGTCTCTGCCTCGGCTTCGATCAGGTCCGCCCAGCGCTGCAGCGCCTTGGTGCGCTCGCGCGGGCGCACACCGCCCCAATTGCTTTCATTCAATGCACCCTTTGCCGTTTCCACGGCCTGATCGACAAGGGCCGCGTCGGCAAGCGGACAGCCGGCATAGGCCCTGCCGTCGGACGGCCGATGCATGTCGATGACGGCTTCGGCCGGAACCAGCCGGCCGCCGATGAAATGCCCTACGGGCAGTGAGATCGAGTTCGGATCGAAGCTGAGTGTCATTGCGTGTCCTCGGCATGAGCTTGCTTAAGCCTAGCTTGCGAAACCGAGCAGCATGCATCGACCGATATTGTTGCGGCGGATAAAAATTGCGTTTTCCCCGCCGCCACCAGTCAAATCTACGGCTGGTGTCCGCGCCCGGCGCCGCGCTGCCCGCGCAGAGAGGACAGCCGCCCGCCAGCTCACGTCACTGTCACGTAGATCTTGCGCACCGTCTCGATCGTCTTCCAGACGCCGATAAAGCCCGGCTTCATGACGAAGCTGTCGCCGGCCCTGTAGACCACCGGTTCTCCGCCTTCCGGCGTGAGTTCGACCAGACCGGACAGAATATGGCAGAACTCGAACGTCTCGCCCTTGATCGAACGCGTCTCACCGGGCGTCGCCTCCCATATGCCGGTATGAACCGTCTCCGCGCGAGCGACATCCTGTGCCCAGGTCTTGAAGGTGGGATTGCCCGCGATCAGGCGCTCGGGAAGGGGGCCGGACTCGCGCGGCGGATGGGATGGGTTGGCGTCGATGGTCTTGAGCAAAGACATTGTTTTCCTTTCCGGGGTGCAGATTTGTGTGGCGAGATAGATCAGTAGCCGCGGCTGCGATCGACCAGCCCGATCGGATCGAGGCCGGATTGATGCCGTTTGATGTTGCCGATCACGGCGGCCGCCGCGGTTTCGGCTTGAGTGACGCTGGCGATATGCGGCGTCAGCAGAATTTTCGGATGATTCCAGAAGGCGTGGCCCGGTGGCAGCGGCTCCGGATCGGTAACGTCGACGACGGCGCCGGAGAGATGCCCGGTGTCGAGCGCGCCGACGAGCGCCTGATGATCGAGCTGGGCGCCGCGGCCGGCATGAACGAGTGCGGCCCCGGCGGGAAGCCTGGCGAAGAGCTCGGCATTCAGGAAGCCGCGCGTCTCCTCGGTCAGCGGCAGCATGCAGACCAGAATATCGGTGGTGGCAAGCAGGGTCTCCAGCCACTTGCCGCCGCTGAGGCACCGAACGCCCTCGATCGCGCGCGGGGTGCGGCTCCAGCCGGACAGCGGGAAGCCGAAGGGGCGCAAACTCTCAAGCACTGCGCTTCCCAGCATGCCAAGCCCCAGCACCCCGACGCGGCGTTTCGCGGCCTGAACGGGTGGGATCGGCTGCCAGATCCCGCGCCGCTGCTGGTCGAGATAGGCCGGCAGATCGCGATGGAGTGCGAGGACGGCCAGCGTCACATATTCCTGCATCATCCTGACGATGCCGTCCTCGACCATGCGCACCACCTTGACCTGCGCCGGCACGGCGTCGATGCGGAACTGATCGATGCCGGCGCCGATCGAAAACAGGATTTCGAGATTGCGGTAGCGCGCGAGATCATCCGGCACGGTCCAGGTGATGAGGTAGCGCACCGCCTCCGGTTCGACCGACGCCGGATCCGTGGCGAAGTCTATGTCGGGAAGGTCGCGCGCGAAGGCCTCAGCGAATACGGCGCCCCGCTTCGCATCGGAATTGAAGAGAAAGGTCATTGCATCGGCTCCTTGATCTGACGGTCAGGCGATGCAATGTCGGGCGAGTGCCTCGATCATCGCCTGGCAGGCCAGGAGTTCGCCCTTGAGGATGAATTCGTCCGGCCGGTGAGCACGGGCGATATCGCCCGGCCCGCAGATGATCGCATCCATCCCGGCGCGCTGAAAAAGGCCGGCCTCGGTGCCGTAGCTGACGGCGGCGAGCGGCTCGCTACCGGTAAGTTCGCCAAGCAAGCGCGCAAGTGGCGCATCGGCGGCAAGCGACAGCGCCGGATAGGCGCTGAGTTCGCGCCATTCCACTTGGAAGCCGCGTTGCGGTAGCGCCTCGGCCACGGCCCGCAGCGGCGCAAGCAGCGTGGCCGGGTCGATTCCGGAAATAGCCCTGGCCTCGAACTCGGCCTCGCAGCTATCGGGAATGATGTTGACCGCCTGGCCGCCCTTCAATGTGCCGACCTGGAGCGAGGAATAGGGCGGTTCGAACACATGCTCGAACGGACCATGCGTCAGCCGTTCGGCTTCGGCGCTAGCGCAAGCCAAAACCTCGGCCATGGCGTGGATGGCATTCAGTCCCTGTTCCGGGCGCGAGGAATGGCCGGAGCGGCCCATGACAGTCAGCCGAGCGGCTGCCTTGCCCTTGTGGGCCCGGATCGCCCGCATGCCGCTCGGCTCGCCGATGATCGCGCCGAGCGGACGTGCGCAGAGCTTAGGCAGCCGCGCGATCATGTGCGGGACACCGCGGCAGCCTGCCTCCTCATCGTAGGAAAAAGCGAGGTGGATGGGCCGGCGGAGCCCTGCCGCCGCGAGCGCGGGGGCGGCGGCAAGCATGACGGCGAGAAAGCCCTTCATGTCGGTGGTTCCGCGACCGTAAAGGCGGTCCTTTTCGGCGCGCAGGCGGAACGGATCGCTGCTCCACCCGCCCTCGGCGGCGGGAACGACATCCATATGGCCGGAGAGGATGTAGCCGGGGCTCTCCCTTGGGCCGATCGTCACGAAGAGGTTCGACCGGTCCCCCTCAGGGCCGGGAAGCTCGGTGGCGGCAATGCCGTGACTTTGCAGGTACTGCCGGATCCAGGTGACGATTTCGCCGTTGGGTGTGCCGACGATGGAGGAAAAGCCGACAAGCCTTTCGAGGATTTCAATTGCCTGCATGAGCCTCCTCACTGCACGGATGGATCGAATTGCCGCCGGGCTTTGGCCATCACGGCGCCGTCGGCGCTCGGGATCTGGTCAATGACTGTAGAGGCCTGCCCCGGCTTTATTTGCCGAAAGTGCCTCGGATTTGGACGATTGTTGTGTTCGCGCGGGCTTCGCCAGTGAATTGTATCGCACGAACCGTCCTAATCTGGATAACGAAGTTTCAGGAGGGCGCTTTCCCTATGGATTGGCCGGACATGCGCGAGGAGGGCGGGAGTGAGTGCACTGACATCCGAATCCAGATTGGTCGACAGTTTCGAGACGCGCATTGCCGGGATCGACAGTGTCGACCTCGACAAGCTGCATGCGCTGTCGATGTCCGTCGCCTGGCCGCATCGCCGTGAAGACTGGCAGTTCCTGCGGGAATTCGGCCAGGGCATCGCGGCCATAGATGAAATCGGCCGCATCCTCGGCTCTGCGATGTGGTTTCCCTATGATGAACGGTTCGCCACGATCGGTATGGTCATCACTTCGCCGCGCCTGCAGGCCAATGGCGCCGGGCAATGGCTGATGCGCCACGCGCTCGACCAGGTTGCCGGGCGTAATCTTGGGCTGAACGCGACGCGGGCGGCGCGACGCCTTTATTTGTCGTTGGATTTTGTCCGTGAAGCGCCCGTCTTTCAATGCCAGGGTGAAGCGATAGCGCCACCGGATGTGGAGTTGCCGCCCGGTGCCGCGATACGGCCTGTGGAAGCTGAAGATCTGGAGGCGATCGCAGAACTGGATCGCGTGGCCTTCGGCACGGACCGCACGCCGCTTCTGGCTCGGCTCATGGGACATTCCAAGGGCATCGTGTTGGTTCGCGCCGGCCGGATCGAGGCCTTCTCGCTCTGCCGAAGGTTCGGGCGCGGCCATGTCGTCGGCCCGGTGGTGGCCGCCAGTGACGCAGACGCGATTGCTGTCGTCCATCCGCATGCGCTCGAGCATGCGGGGTTATTCCTGCGCCTCGATACGCGCGAGAAAGTCGGGATATTTGCCGATTTTCTCTCCCGCTGCGGCCTTGCTGTCTTTGACTTCGTGACAACCATGTCGCTGGGCGCCCCTTGGCTTCCAATTCCGGGCGGTCATGTCGGGCATCGGCCGAAAACCTATGCGCTGGTCAGCCAGGCGCTCGGCTGACGGGGAATTAAGCGCCGGGATAAATGGGCGTGGCGTCCGCAGCCTTGATACGTTCGACTTCGGGTCGGAAGGAACGATATTGCCACAGTCCTTCCGCCGTTTCCCGCCGGTATACGGTCTCGAGCCAGAACACCGTGTCATCGATTGGCGGGACAGGATGCCAGGCATACCACTCCGACCAGATCCTCTCTCGCTGCTCGATATTCATCGCCCTCTCCCATTCTTGAAGCGATCCGCTTCGAAAAATATTCAGAAGGAGAGAATTATATTGCGAAACTATTCTGTCACGAAGATCGTTGTTGGCGCCGCGCGAAGCTGCTCAGCCATCGTCTCACTGCGGCTGGCGCGCATGACGGCCTCAGCCAATCGAGCGTAGCCCGAGATAGGCGGCCAGGCTAACGGCAGCAAGGGCGATGGTCAGCCTGGGGCGGGCGTCGTCGAACATTGCCGCCAGCATAAGGCAGAGCATCAGCACGACAGATTTTGCCCAGAGATTTTGGTCGGAGACGGTGAAGGCGACTGCCGCCAGAAAGACCGCGCTTGCGACGACCGTCACGGGAGCGGATTTCTCAGCGAGATCGCCGCCGGAAAAATACGGCAGAAGAAAACGCCGCATGCTGAGGCCTGAAGCGACGCTCAGAAGAAGGCAGGTCAGGACTAGGTGCAGCATATGGTCGGCGCCGGTCGTTCTACAGATCAGCATTGAGATGCAATCTCCATGCCAGCCGTAAAACGCCCGGTAGCCGAGCCGATGCAGCGATTGGCGTGGCTATTTCGGCGGCGTCTCGATCTTTTTTTCGGCAATCACTTGGCTGTCTGGCCTGCGGATGGCGCGGACATTTTTAATGAGAAGGTCGAGCCGGGAGCCTTCACGCGCTGCCCCGATTCCGTTGTTTCGCCTGGGCCTAAACCCGCTTGAGCTCGGGTGATGATTTTTATATAGAGAACAATGACTCGCTTTAATTCCGGAAAAGAGATTTTTCATTGGACCTGTCGTCAATCGAGATATTCCTCGCCGTTGCCAGCGATCGCAGCGTTACCAAGGCCGCCAAGGCGGTCGGGCGGGTGCCGTCGAATGTGACGACGCGCATCCAGCAACTGGAGGAGGACCTTGGTGCATGCCTGTTCAGCCGTGACGGCAAGAAGATGACGCTGACACGGGAGGGCGAAACCTTTCTCGCCTATGCCAACCGGCTGATGGCGCTGGCGCTTGAAGCGCGTCAAGCCGTGCGGCCTCTTGCTCCATCGGGAACATTGCGGGTCGGCACGATGGAAAGTACGGCGGCAAGCAGGCTGCCGGCGGCGTTGACGCAATTCAACCAGATGTGGCCCGACGTGTCGCTGCATCTGACGATGGGCGCGTCTCGCGATCTCGCCCGCGATGTTCTGGCCGATGTGCTGGATTGCGCGCTGATTGCCCGGCCACCGAAGGCGATGCGGGAGGAGGATTTGGAGTTCGATGCCGAACTCAAGGCGCTGGAGATGGAGACGGTCTTCGTCGAAGATCTGTTGATCGTGCTGCCGTCCGGGCATCCCGCCATCAAATCCGCGGCCGACCTGCGTATCGGGTCGCTCGCGGCTTTGGAACCCGGCTGCACCTATCGCCGGATTGCCGAAGACTGGGCGCGCAAATCGAGCGACCTGCCGACGAGCCAGCACGGTTCCTATCATGCGATCCTGGCGAGCGTTGCGACCGGGAATACGGCGGGTGTGATGCCAAGGTCCGTTCTCGATCTCATGCACTGGCCGACCGCCGTTCAGACCCATCAGCTCGGGCCGGTCGAGACCCTGCTGGTCTACCGCAAGGATCATTGCCCTAGTGCCTTCAGCGCCTTCCATGAGGTGCTTGGTGCAACCAAAGGCAGAGATGTCAGGCTGGCAACGAACTAGCGCCTGGGTCTCTTCCTTCGCCCTCCAGATAATCCTCATTCATCATTGGTCTTCGCATGCAGTTACCCGTTTCACCGAAGGTGGGGCCGAGCCGTTTTCGCCGCTTTCGCTTGTTTTCGCCCATTCTGGCCGGCGCAACGCTAAGAGAACGATTAATTGCCTGTTTCGGCGCCTTGCTGGGCATCGGTCTCACCGGCGTCATCAGCGGTTATCTGTTCGGTCAGGGGCCGCATCTTCCGCTGATCGTCGCACCGACGGGGGCGTCGGCGGTGCTGCTTTTCGCCGTGCCGGCAAGCCCGTTGGCGCAGCCTTGGTCGATCATCGGCGGCAATACGATTTCCGCCACGATGGGCATCATTGCCGCGTATTTCATTCGTGATCCGATCATTGCGACGGGCGTCGGCGTTTCGCTGGCCATCGGGGCGATGTCGTTCACGCGATGCCTGCATCCGCCGGGAGGGGCTGCGGCACTGACCGCCGTGCTCGGCGGCCCCGTCGTTGCCGGCTGGGGATTCGTCTTTCCCTTCGTGCCGGTCGCTTTGAACTCCTGCATACTCGTCGGGCTCGGGCTGCTGTTCCACAAGCTTTCCAGGCGGAACTATCCGCACGTCGTTCCTAAGCCGGCGGAAAACACCCACCAGACGATCGATCCGCCATCTGCCGTGCGGGTGGGCTTTCGCGAGGAGGATGTCGACGCCGCCCTTGAAGCGCTCGACGAAACCTTCGATATCGACCGGGCCGACCTCGGGCGACTGCTGCAGCAGGTCGAGCTGCAGGCAGCCATCCGATCAAACGACAAGATCAGCTGCGCCGATATCATGTCGCGTGACGTGATCGCCATCGGTGAGGCGTCTGGGCCGGACGCCGCGCGGCATCTTCTTTTGAAGCATAATATCCGTACCTTGCCGGTGAAGGATCCGGAAGGCCGTCTGATCGGCACTGTCGGCTTGCGTGAATTGTTTGCGGACGGCGATACGATTGCCCATGCGATCTCCAAACCGGCGACGGCGAGAGCTTCAGATGCGGCTCTGTCGCTCCTGCCGGTTCTGACGGACGGGCGCACCCATGCCGTCATCATTGTCGACGACGACCACCGGATCCTCGGCCTGATATCGCAGACCGACCTTTTGAGCGCCGTGGCGCGGCTGCTGCCGAATGACGGCGACACGATCGCGGCCGTGGCGTGAGCTTGTCGAGCGGCTCGGATTGCCGCCGGAGATCTCGCTGTCACAGGCTGCATGCTGCGTCGTCATTTCCGCGAAGTTGCCGTCTACAACTGCGGGACTTCGGACGTTTCCGAAATGATCCCGGCGATGACCTGAAACGGATGTGGAATGCGCTTCGCGTCAATTTCCTCCACCTGCGACCGGCAGGAATATCCTGTCGCCATAAGGATATCGGTATCGCCGGCCGTCTCGACTTCCGGTTTCCAGCTCATCGCGTAGAGGCGTTCGGAGATCGGGCGGTTGCGGGCCTCGTGCCCGAAGGTGCCGGCCATGCCGCAACAGCCGGTTTGCGCAACCTGAAGGTCAATGCCAAGGCTTTCGAAGATCTTTTGCCATTGTGCGACGGAGGCCGGCGCATTGGTGCGTTCGGTGCAATGAGGCATCAAGCGGAAGCTGTTGCCCTTGACGACCGAAGGGGAAGCGGCGAGCCGGTCGAGATTGGCGGCGAGCCATTCTTGGGGAAGAAGGACTGCCGCCTTCAGCATTCCTCTATACTCGCTGCGGAAGGCGAGCGTCATCGACGGATCGAGGCCGACAAGCGTCATTCCGGCATCATCGAGCTGCTGAAGATAGCCTGCTGTCCGTTGGGCTGCATCGGCGAAGCGTCCGAGATAGCCATGCACATGCAGGGCTTTGCCATTGATATGGGAGGCCGCGAGAAGGGGTGAGAAGCCTGATTTCCTGGCGAGAACGATTGCGGCGAGTGCAACGTCAGGATCGAAATAGGCGGTAAAGCTGTCGGCGACGAAGACCACGCTCCGCTGCCTTTCACCCGGCGACAGCGCTTCGATCGTCTGAGCGGTCGCAAGCGGCACGCCGAGGCGGGCGGCTTCCTTTGCCAGTGAGATTTGCGGCAGACGCGGCAGCGAGGTCAGCCCCACCACACGCATCAACCTTCTGCCGACCCGCGTGCCGACGACCATGTTGTAGGCGGGGCGGATGCGCTGGACGAGCGGCAGGGTCGTCTCGATCGCCGCGACCAGCGGGTCCTTCAGCGGACGGAGATAACGTCCGTAGTAGAGTTCCAGGAATTTCGAGCGGAAGGCCGGCACGCTGACCTTCACCGGGCATTGCCCGGCGCAGGCCTTGCAGGCGAGACAGGTCTCCATCGCCGCGCGCACCTCATGGGAAAAATCGTCCCGATTTGCCGGGCTCAGCGAGTTGAAGGCGCGTCGCGCGAGGCTCGCGAGCGGAGCGCTTCGCCGCAGGCGCGTTGCCTCATCGCGGGGATCGATGCCATTTTCGGCAAGCAGCCTCAACCATTCCCGCATCAGCGCGGCACGGCCCTTGGGCGAAAAGCGCCGGTCGCGCGTCGCCTTGTAGGAGGGGCACATCGGGCTCGTTTCGTCGAAATCGAAACAGGCGCCATTGCCGTTGCAATAGGCGGCATTGTCGAAGGCGGAGCGGATCTGGTTGCCGATGATACGGTCGGTATCTCCCCGCAGCGGGACATCGTCGATCTTTGTCAGCGCCTCTGACGAAGGCGTGGCAATCTTGCCCGGATTGAGCCGGTTATCCGGATCGAAAGCCCGCTTGATTTCCTGCAGGCAGGGATAAAGATCGCCGAAGAATTCAGGCACATATTCCGAACGCACCCCTTTGCCGTGCTCTCCCCAGAGCACGCCGCCATATTTGCGGGTGAGCGTCACCGCGGCGTCGCTGATCTCCCGAACCAGCCGGACATGAGCGTCGCGGGTGAGGTCAAGGGCTGGCCGCACGTGCAGCACGCCGGCATCGACATGGCCGAACATGCCGTAGGAAAGGCCAGCGCCATCGAGAAGCGCGCGGAATTCGCGAATATAGGCCGCCAGATTTTCCGGCGGCACGGCCGTATCCTCGACGAAGGCGACAGGCCTGACCGGCCCCTCCACATTTCCGAGCAGGCCAACGGCGCGCTTGCGCATCGACCAGATCGCCTCGACCTCAGCATGGCCTCGGGCAATCGTGTAACCGGCATGGCGGGTGCTTATGCCGGCGTCGAGAGCTGCGGTCACTTCCGAGAGCTTGCGTTCGAGCTCCTCCTCGTCGTCGGCGAGGACTTCGACGATATTGATGCCATCGGTCACCGCGTCCGGTTCATCCGGAAAAAAGCGGGCGATGCCGGTCCAGACGATGTCGCGTCTCGCAAGACCAAGTACTTTCTCATCGATGGTCTCCACCGAGGCGACCTTCAGCGCCGCGAGATCGCGGGCGTCTTCCAGGGCGGTATTGAAATCGCCATAGCGGATATTGATCAGCGCCGCATGAGCGGGGATCGGCAGAAGGTTGAGTTCGGCTTCGGCGATCAAAGCCAGCGTTCCCTCCGATCCGCAGAGAACGGCGTTGAGGTCGAAGCATCCGTCGTCGCGCCTGACATGGGCGAGGTCGTAGCCGGTCATGTAGCGATTGAGTTTCGGGAAAACCTCAGTGATCCGGTCCCGCTTTTCGCGTGTGATCCGCTCCACCGTTCTGTGGATCTCGCCGACGCGGTCCTTACCTGCGACGATCTCATCGAGCGCTTCCGCATCGAGCGGGCGCGACCAAAAATCGGAGCCGTCCACCAGCACGATGCGCAATCCGAGAATATGGTTGCTGGTCTTGCCGTAGAGGCAGGAACCCTGGCCACAGGCGTCGGTGGAGATCATGCCGCCGATCGTGGCGCGGTTGGAGGTGGAGAGTTCGGGCGCGAAAAAGAGACCGTAAGGTTTCAGCGCCTGGTTCAACTGATCCTTGACGACGCCCGCCTGCACGCGCGCGACCCTGCGGACGGGATCGATTTCGAGAATGGACCTCATGTGCCGCGAACAATCCACCACCACGCCAGATGTCAGGGATTGCCCGTTCGTGCCGGTGCCGCCGCCGCGCGGTGCAATACTTATTCCGCGGAACGTGGGTTCTGCCAGCACGGACGCTAGGTGCTGCAGGTCTTCTACGCCTCGCGGAAAAAGGATGCCCGTCGGCTCAAGCTGGTAAATGGAATTGTCGGTCGAAAATACGGTTCGGCTGGCCGGGCCGGTCTCGATGTCGCCCTCGAATCCCGCTTCGACGAGCCGCTGGAAAAACCCTATGGCGGGGAGGGCGAGGGTAACCTTCGGCTGGAGGCGTGGAATCATTGCGAACCTTCAGAATGCACTCGAACTCTGTCACTAGCGCATCAGCCCCAGAATCGGAATCGATTTCCGAGGGCGATGTGAGGATCAAGTGCCACGGCTCCTTGCAGCGGCTGATAAAACGCGCAACGCCAGTCCCAGTCCCAGTCCCAGTCCCAGTCCCAGTCCCAGTCCCAGTCCCAGTCCCTGTCCGTGTGCGCGGCGGAGGCTGCATTATATCAGCCTTCGCCGTGACGGTTCCGTGCAGTCAGTGAGCAGCCGGTGGGCGTCCGTTTGTCTCGAAGAGACCGCGAGCCGCCTCGACCATCGCCTGCAGATGATTGGGATCGCGCACGCCCTGTCGGTAGAGCTCGATGATGATGCTCGCCATTCGTTCGGCTTCGTCGCTGTCTCTTGCCACTGCGTAATCGGCGCTGAGCTTGTCGAAGACGCGCTGGCAGGTTTCGAGATCGCGGGAGTCCAGCGGCACCTGCGATCGGTTTAGGATCGTTTGAACCATCTTCATTCCCTCGGAAAAGGCCCGCCAGGCGTGTCCAGGCGAGCCTGCGGCCTTGTCTTAAAAGTCCATACCGGCGCCGGGGGGCATCGCCGGAGGAGCATCCTTCTTCGGCTTCTCGGCGATCATCGCTTCCGTCGTCACCAGCAGGCCGGCGATGGAAGATGCGTCCTGTAGCGCGGTGCGGACGACCTTGGCCGGATCGATGACGCCCTGCGCGTAGAGATCGCCGAATTCGCCGGTCTGAGCGTTCCAGCCATAGGAAAATTCGCTCTTCTCGCGCAGCTTGCCGACAACTACCGAACCTTCGGCGCCGGCGTTTTCGGCGATCTGGCGAGCCGGGGCCTCGAGCGCACGGCGCACGATTTCGACGCCGACCCGCTGATCGTCATTGGCAGTCTTCAAATTGTCGAGTGCCTTGACAGCGCGCAGCAGCGCCACACCGCCACCGGGCAGGATGCCTTCCTCGACCGCCGCGCGTGTTGCATGCAGCGCGTCGTCGACGCGATCCTTCTTCTCCTTCACCTCGACTTCCGTCGAGCCGCCGACGCGGATGACGGCAACACCGCCGGCGAGCTTGGCAAGACGTTCCTGCAGCT